>JAVBPP010000075.1:0-14465 GCA_031549535.1 Oscillospiraceae bacterium | reverse complement strand
ACGCTTTCTAATGGAGATTGGTATAACTTGATCAAGGAACCTTCTCCGCCATTTTTCGAAACCTGTCGAAAAAGCTGAAATTTGCTTTTGAGGCAGGTTTTCGTTATATTTATACTAATTCCAAGCAGAAGTCGAGGAGAGAATTGCTGGGAACATTGAAAAAATGAAAAGCCGTGAATATATTCCCTTTGTAGCGGACGATCGCGGGTCTTTTTATATGGCCCCACTCACAATAGCCCGTACCGCCCTGCAAGCCGCTTGATACAGCTCCCCCTTGCAATTTTTTTGCAGTTCCTGTATGCTCCGGTTCGCTTTGCCGCAGGCAAAAACCGGGGTGACTCCCCTGTAAAGCGCCGTTTCCGGCTCGGCACAGCCGCAAATAATGATTGCCGGAATGTTCTGCCGCTGTGCGCGTGCTAAAACGCCGGAAACCACCTTTCCCCTGCCGCTTTGCGCGTCAAGCTTCCCCTCCCCTGTGATAACGAGGCTCGCTTGCGCTATCTGCCGATCAAACTGCAGCGCATCCAGAACAATGTCAATACCCTTTTTCAGCTCAGCGCCCAAAAAGGCAATCGCACCCGCGCCGAAGCCGCCTGCGGCTCCTGCGCCTTTTTTTTGCGCAACCTTGCTGTTCAAATCCCGCTCTATGAGCTTTGCCACATGCCGCAGGCCATCATCCAGCCTTCGAACCATAGCGGCGTCCGCCCCTTTTTGCGGCGCAAAAACAAAGGCCGCGCCCTGCGCTCCGTATAATGGATTATCCACATCGCATGCCGCAATAACCGGGATGCGCCAGGGTTCTTTCGGCGGGCAGATGCGCGCAATGCGAGCCAGATTTTGCCCTACAGGCTCAACACGCTCCCCTGCTTCGTCTAAAAAGCGATAGCCTAACGCTGCCGCCATACCGACGCCGCAGTCATTGCTTGCGCTGCCGCCTAAGCCGAGCAGGATTTTCTTTGCGCCGTTTTGTGCCGCATGCCGCAGCAGCAGACCGACCCCATAGGTACTTGCCTGCTCCGGATTTTTTCGCTCCCCCGCCAGCGGCAGCCCAGCGCAAGCTGCCATTTCCACCACGGCGGTTTTATCCGGCAGCATATAGTAGGAGGCCGTCATCGCCTCGCCGAAAACACCCGTGGTTTGCGCCTGTATCCAGGCACCGTCCAGAACGGCGGACAACGCAACGCAAAGCCCCTCGCCGCCGTCCGCGGCGGGGAGCTGTATCATTTCACAATCCGCTACCGTTTCGCGGAAAGCACTTGCAATAATAGCGCAAACCTCGTTTGCGGTTAGCGTTCCCTTAAAGGAATCCGGCGCAATTACTATTTTCATTTTTACTTTTGCGACAATGCGCGGATGTAGCGGATAAAAAACGCTACGGCATTGCCGACACTCTCAACAGGTACGCGTTCATCGGTTGCATGCGCGGCGGTGAGCAAATTCGGTGTGATGCGAAAGGGGGAAAAGCGGTAGATATTACTGCAAATCGGCTCATAAAACGCGGAATCTGTGCCGCCCATAACGAGAAACGGCGCCATGACGCTGTTTGGCTCCTGTTGCTTGCAGAGCTGTTCAATCGCCAGATAAGCACGGGAATCCGTGGGTGAAAAGGGCGAGGCCTCTTTGCCCTTAATGTAGGTGATTTCTAATTTTTTGTTGGAGACAACTTTACGGATGTGTGCCTTTACGTCCGCCAGGCTCGTGCCGGGCATCATGCGGAAATTGACATTCGCCACTGCCTTTTGCGGCAACACATTGCAGGCCGGGCTGCCCTGCGCCATGGTGACGGCGGTGGTCGTGCGCACCAGGCTCGCGGCGGCGGGAATGCGTTTCATAATCAGTTTTATCAAGGGTTTCAACAGCCACATGTTACAAAATAACAGCCGCGCCGGGTAAGTCGTGGAACGCCCGATATTGCCCAGCAGCTCTGAAAGATAGGGCAACATTTTGGCGCGGAACTGATGATTTTCCAGCTCCTGAATCGCCACAGCCAATTCCCCCAGCGCGGAATGGTTCGGCGGCGTGGAGGAGTGCCCGCCCTTAGCGGCGATGCTGATTTCATAGTCCGCATATCCTTTTTCAGAAATGCCGACGGCTATAATGTTTTTATCAATAAGCCCTTTCAGCTTAAGCGGGAGGAAGGGCCCGCCCTCATCCAGCACACAGTCCAAGTGTACACCGCGCTCTTTCAAGGCTTGCACAATGTCCTTTGCGCCGGAAACCTCTCCGCCGACCACTTCTTCGTCATGCCCAAAGCAGATGTAGACATCCCGTTCCGGCTCAAAGCCCTGTTCCAAAAGGGTTTCCACCGCTTCCATGGTGCAAATGAGATGGTTTTTCATATCTATTGCGCCGCGTCCCCAGATGAAGCCCTCCCCTACATGGCCGGAAAAAGGCGGATGTGTCCAATCACCCTCTGTGCCGGAGGTAACGGGTACAACATCCTGGTGGGACAGCAGCGCAATGGCATCCAAGCTGCTGTCTTTCCCTTTCCAGCGGTACAGCAGACTTGCCGCGGAGATATTCTCACGGCTGAGCTTACTGTGCACAAGCGGATAAGAACGTTCTAAGAACGCGTGAAATTCCCGGAATTTTTCCCAATCCATCTTACTCTCATCCGGATAGGATATGGTGGGTATCTGAATTGCCTCACTCAAACGGCGTATGGCGCGTTCGCCATCCACCTTTTCCTCCGACAGTGCTCCGAAATCCTGCTTTTTCGGCTTATAAAACGCTGCACGCAGCAGCGTCACCAAAACAAACAGCCCTATGATTCCAAGCGTGATGTACCAACCCATAATTTATGTCCTCCCTTGTGCAAGTTGCGCATATATTTCCGAGAACTGATTCCCACAGCGTGCAAGCTCCCCGCAAACCGTGTGGATGCCAAGTTCTGTCTGATGCCAGCTGTTTCGCCCAATGCCCTTCGTTTCCGCCGGGCATACGATAATGTGTGTAGCCGGATAAGCCGACTGGTAATATTGATAGCTGCGCCGCGCGTGATACGCCTTGCAGCAGAGGATGGCCGTTTTGACCGCAAGCCCCATGGAATCTGTGAGCTCTTTGGATAGCACTGCATTCATCATGGTGAAGGTCGCCTGATCCTCCCGCAAAATTGCGCCGGGTGCAACACCGTTATATTCCAGCACCGCGCGCAAGAAATCCCACTCCGTCTCATAGCTGCCGTGATATGGCGTATCCGGGAGCGCACAGCCTGGGAAGTGACCGACTTTGACGCTGTATTGCCCGCTGGGCAAAATATAAGGTGCAAAGCCCTGCTTCCAAAGTGCCGCCGCACGCTCCGCGATTTGCGGATAAGACCCGCCCGGGATAAAGATGATATCAGCAGGCTGCGGCTCCTCTTCCAGAAAAATGAAGTTTGTGATATCCTGCAATACCCGTTCCGCTTGCACAGTTCCCCCTCCTTAAACAAAGAATTTTTTTGTCAGCCACGCGCGCAGATGCTTGTTCTGCCGCACTGCGATAAAAAAGCAACTCAGCGCCGCGCAGGAGGCCACAACAATCAATGAAATGCCCAGCGAAAAATGGTGCAGCAGATAGTTGGTAACTACCAGCTCCAATAGTACGCTGTACGCACTCACGCACATAAGCACCGCCACAACAATAGACGGCCAGGCGTGCTTTTTGCGTTTCAGCCAAAACGCCCAGACGAAGAGCATGGCAAACAGCCCAAATATCAAGGGCAGCGCAAGGGGGATATACCAGCCCGGCATGCCGTCTTCTGACGAAATCAAATAAAAAAACAGACAAACTGCGGCCGCATCAATACTCAAAAGCAAATAGGCGGATGCCTTTTGCATAAAGCCCGGCAAAATGAGGAGCAGAAAAATGAGCACGCTCGCGGCGTTGACATAGATGGACCAATGGCTGTTGGGTGAAAACACAAAGTCTGTGAGCACACAAACAATATTGGGAATCAACAGCACAACAGAAAGGATGAAGGAGGTGAAGCGGCGATTCGTGTTCTGCGGAATCACCAGCCGTTCCGGATAAGCAGGGAGCGCCGTCTCCTGCTCCTGCTTCAGCTCCGGCGGCAGCAGAACCGATGTGGCGCAAAGCGGGCAACGTTTAGCCGCCTGCTCCAGCTCCACTCCGCATTTAACACAATAGGGCATTGCTTTATCACCTCACTGTATATTACTCTCTACTTGCACGGGTATACCCAGCTTCACCAGCCGGGTAAACAGCTCCCGCTCAATATCCGTCTGCTCAAAAATGCTCGCCAGGCTGATTGCCAGCGTGCCATTGTAACTCACGCAGGCGAAACGCGCCGTATTGCGCAGGCCGGGTCCTGTCATGAGCAGCATCCGCTCGAGATACGGCTCCATTTCCTGCGGCACTTTTACAATACCGAGATTCGAAAACAAAACGCTGGTGGTTTTTTCCCCTGTCAATAAAAACACCAAAAAAATACTCAGGTTCTTCAGCGGCAGCGGAATCGCGCGGGTGAAGGGGTTGGACTCGATACCCAGGTTCGCCGCCATCATCGCGTTGAGCTCTTTTTCGTTGTTGACATAACGCAGATACAGCGAAACTTGCTTTAGAATTTCCGCAAAGCTGTATTCCCCCATATTGGGATTGATGCGCGCGTTGTAGGTGAGCGAAAAATTGCGCAGTGTTTTGCTGGGGAAGAAGCCGCGCAGGTTCACAGGAATTTGCACGCTGACTTCCTTCTGCTTTTTTTCCTCCGCCAACTGTTTGCGATAAAGTATATCCAAAAGCTGAGCCGCAAGGTATTCTGTAATCGTTGCGCCATACCGCGCCGCCTCCTGCTTGAGCTTTTCAACCGGCAGATAGCCTGTGAGCGCATGCATGGTGTGGGGGGGCAGCCTTGTCCCCTTCGCGTGGTAGACAAAGCTCTTTTTGCGGGAAAGCTTAACGCCGGAAGTTGCGCAGCGTAAAAAAGCGTCCTCCATCTCCTGCGGATCCGGCGGCTGCTCCAAATCCAAAACACTTTCCCCGGGCGGAATGGCGGCTCCATTTAAACGCAGGTAACAGGCCGTTAAGGTCATAAGAAAGCGCGTTGCGCCAAAGGCGTCCGTCAGGGCGTGAAAAAATTCAACCGCTATGCGCTTATCATAGTAATATACGCGGAATAAAAAGCCGAGGTTCTCGTTCCATTTCACGCGGGTGCAGGGGTTATTGACATCCTCCAAAACAGGCGGAGCCGGGTGGCTGTTATGCTCCAGATAATACCAAAAAACACCCCTGCGCATCCGGACATGAAAGCACGGGAAGCGAACGAGCGTTTGTTCCAGCGCCGTTTGCAGCAGCGCCGGATTCACCTGGGCATGCAAAACAACGGCAAAGCGGAAGATGTTGGAATATTTCGAGCTGTTTTGACCCGGAAATATTTTACCTGCATTATCCAGCTTATACCAGGGTTTTGATTTGTCAGAACTGTTTTTCTCGCGCATTGCGCACTCCCAAGCCGTTACGAGTTTTTATCTGTTACATGCATCTGCTTCAGGTTTCCTGTTTTTGCGCTGCGTTTTTGCAGCTCTGCGGCAATATCCTGCGGAGTAATCCCCTGCTGCGCCATGAGCACCTGCAAGTGAAACAGCAAATCACTAATTTCGAGTATCAGCTCCGCGTTATCCCCGTTCTTGGCGGCAATGATGGTTTCCGCGCATTCCTCACCGCACTTCTTTAAGATTTTATCCAGACCCTTTTCAAACAAATAGCAGGTATAGGAACCCTCCTGCGGATTTTCCTTGCGCGCCACTATCGTTTGGTATAATTCAATCAATACATCCTGCATCTTCTAACCCTCCGTTAGGCCGCATAAGCAAACGCGGCATGATGATTCACATATATCGTCACCGGCTTCGGCTGTGTGTATGTTTCTGTCACAAACTCCCCATAGGCAAGGCGCAGGCTGTAAAGACCCGCCGCAATCGTGAGCACCGCGAGTATAAGAAAGAGCAGACTGCCCGTCATCTGCCCAATTTGCAGGGCGGACAGGGCTGTCAGCAGCAGGGCAAACAAGCCAAGATAGGCAAACATACGCTGGCGGGATGCACTCATACCCATTCTCCTTTCCTTACGGGGTTAAAAAAGCAACTTTTTCTGTCGGTGTGGCAGGCGCTGCCTGTTTGCTCCACTTGAATCAGTAACGTATCGCGGTCACAATCCGCATGAATGCTGAGAACCTTTTGCAGGTGGCCGCTGGAGGCACCCTTGTTCCACAGGCAGCTGCGGGAGCGGCTGTAAAACCAAGTATACCCGCTTTCCAACGTTTTTTCAAGGGATTCCCGGTTCATATAGGCGAGCATCAGCACCTGCCCACTCGCCGCATCCTGTATCACGGCCGGAATCAAATCCGCTTTTTGAAAAAGTGCATCCGGCCCCTCCGTTTGCTTTGCCTGAAAAATTGCCTCCTCCAGCTTTAAGCTGCCCGCATAGATGGAACGCCCACAGATTGCACCGTAAAGTCCCAACTCCTGCAGTGCCTTGATATCCTTGAGATCGGTAATACCGCCGCTGGCGATGACGCGGCAGTCCACAGCGTCCGCCAGAGCCGCAAGCTGCGCCAGGTTCGGTCCGGAGAGCATGCCGTCCCGGTCAATATCGGTAAAAATGATACAGCGCACACCGCTTTTCACCATCTCCTGCGCGAGGGTGATATAGTCCACATCGCTTTTGTCAACCCAGCCTTCCGTTGTCACCTTGCCGCCGCGTGCATCTATGCCAACGGCAATGCGCTCCCCATAAAGCGCACAGGCCTCTTTCACCAGCGCGGGGTTCTTCAACGCCACAGAACCAAGCACCACGCGGGCGATGCCGTTTTCCAAATAAAAGCGAATATCTTCCATGGTGCGAATGCCGCCACCGAGCTCTACGTTAAGGCCGCTTTTTTCCGCTATCTCCAAAAAAATTGCGCTGTTGACGCGTTTACCGGAGACGGCGCCGTCCAAATCCACCATATGAATCCACGCAGCACCCGCCTTTCGGAATGCGAGCGCAGTTTCCAGCGGATGTTCCGCCACTTTTTCCGCCGTTTCCATTGCGCCCTGATACAGGCGCACACATTCGCCGTTTTTAATGTCAATTGCAGGAAAAATAATCATACGCTTTATAACGTTCCTTTCGTTGAGAGGATGCCGCCGTCCTTTTTTCGCACTGCGATTTGCATGGCATGGGCGAGCGCTTTAAACAGGGCCTCAATTTTATGATGATCGTTTTTACCGTAAAGCGCCTTGGCATGCAGGGTGATTCCGGCGTTAAAGGCAAAGGCACGGAAAAACTCCTCCGTCAGGCAGCAATCATACTCCCCCACGCTGGTGTAACCAAATGCGGCGTCAAACACCAAAAAGGGCCGTCCGCTGACATCCACGCCCGCAAAGGCCAGCGATTCATCCATGGGTATGAAATAACTGCCGTAGCGTTCGATGCCGCCCTTATCCGAAAGCGCTTTCGCAAACGCTTGACCCAGCACAATGCCGGTATCCTCCACCGTGTGGTGGGCGTCCACATGCAAATCCCCGATTGCTCTTAGGATAAGCCCAAACCCGCCGTGCACGGCAAAGGCATGGAGCATATGGTCAAAAAAACCGATTCCGGTGCTAATATCCACCGCGCCGCCGTCCAAATCTAAAGCGGCCGTAATTTGGGTTTCCCCTGTTGTTCGTTCAATTTGCGCGTTTCTGCTCATACGCCCGCACCTCTCTCATAAAAGGTCTGCACCGCCTGCAACAATGCGCTGTTTTCTTCCGGCTTTCCTGCCGTGATGCGCAGATGTTCGCCAAAGCTGCGGATGATGATTCCTCTGTTCATAAGGAAAGCAAACAAAGCCTCCGCATTTTGCGCGCTGCAGTATAGGAAGTTGGCGTCCGCGCCCAGGCAAACAATCTGCGGCAATTGCAACGCCTGCAGCCCCGCTTTAAGAGAATCCCGCGAAGCGCAGATGGAACAGATGCCCTTACGCAGCTTCTCCGGCTCAGAAAACACCACAGTTCCGATTGCTTGTGACAGGGCGTTGACATTGTAAGGGGATTTCACCGCGCGAAAAGCGCGGATAACGGTTTCATTCGCCACGGCAAAGCCCAAGCGGAGCGACGCCATACCAATCGCCTTCGAGCAGGTGCGCAGGACGACCAAATTTTCATACTCTGCCACACAGTCCAGCACGGATTGGTCATAAAAATCCATATACGCCTCATCCACGACCACAAGCGCCTGTGTATGTTCCACCAAGCGCAATACATCGGCGCGGCTCATGCCAAGCGAGGTTGGGTTGCAGGGATTTGAAAACAAAATCAGCTTTACGTCCTGCTGCGCGGCGGTTTGAATGGCGGCCTCGACATCAAGCTGCAGCGCCGCGCTTTTCTCCAGAACCACCTGCTCTGTTTCGCTGATGGTGCCGTAAAAGCGATACATGGAAAAATCGGGGGTAAAACTGAGCAGCTTTTCCCCTTTTTGCAGAAAAGCCTGCGCCAACAGACTCAGCAATTCGTCCGAGCCGTTCCCTGCAACGCACAGCTGCGGGTCAACCCCGTAAAACGCCGCAAAGCCCCGGCACAGCTCTCCGGCGTAAGGGTCCGGATAGCGGTTAAACGCAGCCCCCTGTACCGCTCGTGTAATCGCCTCCAGCGTCGGCTCATCCGGTGCTAGGAAGGATTCGTTTGCGTCCAGGCGGATGGGGTAGTTGCCTGTTATCGGGTCATAGGGGCTTAAGTTTTTAATTTTATCATTGAGTTGAAATGGCATATATCCTACTTCCTATTATTAGTCTGCCAATGAAAGTTTGCCAAAAGATTGGTGAGGGTTTTTGTCGTCAGTCAAGGCGGACGACGCGGCTTTACTGTCGTAAAGCAAGGAGGACAACGCAGGCTGACGGCAAAAATACCACCAAGATTTGGCAAGGTTTTGTTGGCGGACTAATAAAAACGAACTTCTACGGAGTTGGCGTGCGCGGTCAGTCCCTCAGCCTCTGCCAGCTCCACGATATCCTCGCGCGCATCCGACAGGGCGTCATAGGTATAATAAATAAAGGAGGACTTTTTCAAGAAGCTGTCAACGCCAAGCGGCGAGAAGAAACGCGCAGTGCCGCCCGTTGGCAAAACATGGTTCGGCCCCGCGTAATAGTCCCCCAGGCTTTCCGGGGAATAGTTGCCCAAAAAAACGGAACCGGCATTGTCAATTTTTCCAATATATTCCGTCGGGTTTTCCAGGCAAATTTCCAAGTGTTCCGGTGCAATCTCCTCCGAAAAGGCAAGCGCCTGTTCCACACTGTCGCAAATAATGATGGCTCCGTAATCTGTGAGCGAGCGGTCTATCATTTCCCGGCGGGAGAGGGTTTCTATCTGCTTTTCCAGCTCCGCATAGGTCTCCTGCGCAATGCGCGGGGACGTTGTGAGCAGAATGGCGCTGGCGAGCACATCATGCTCCGCCTGGCTCATCAAGTCCGCCGCCAAAAACTTGGGATTCGCGCTCTCGTCCGCGATAATCAGAATCTCGCTCGGCCCGGCGACCATATCAATATCCACTTCACCAAAAAGCAGTTTTTTCGCCGTTGCCACATAGATATTGCCGGGGCCGACAATTTTATCTACGCGCTGCATGCTCTCCGTGCCGTAGGCCAGCGCGGCGATTGCCTGTGCACCGCCCATTAAGTAGACCTTATCCACGCCCGCCACTGCGGCGGCGGCAAGGATATCCGGATTTGCGCTGCCGTCCTTCATGGGCGGCGTAGCCATAATCAACTCCTTCACCCCGGCGATTTTAGCCGGAATGGCGTTCATGAGCACGGAGGAAGGGTAAGCAGCTGTGCCACCGGGGACATAGATGCCCACGCGATTCAGCCCGCGAATGCGCTGCCCAACTATGGAACCGTTTTGCATGCTCTGAAACCAGCTGTTCTGCTTCTGGCGCTCATGAAAGGCGCGGATGTTCTCTGCTGCCTTATGCAGGGCAAAAATAAAATTAGAGCTGCGGCTTTTCATGGCGTTTTCCATATCCGCGTGGGTAAGTAAAAACTGCTGCGGAGCCGTTCCGTCAAAGCGCTCGGTATATTCGCGCACAGCATCGTCGCCGTTCATTTTCACTTCGTAGAGAATTTCGTTCACAGCGGCCGTGACCTGCCGGTTCACCTCGCCGCTCCTGGTTTTTAGTTGGCTGAACACAGCCTGCTCCGCAAAGCCGTCCGCCTTTGTAATGCGTATCATTCACAGACCTCCTTGGCAACCTCGATATCCGCAAGCAGGCTTTCCACTTCCTCCTTGCGCAGCTTCATGCTCGCCATATTGACGATGACCCGTGCAGAAACCGGCAAAATATCTTCATACACCACAAGCCCGTTTTCGCGCAGGGTGTTCCCAGTCTCCACAATATCCACAATCGCATCCGCAAGCCCCAGCAGGGGCGCCAATTCCACGGAGCCCTCAATCTTGATGATATTGACATCCATGCCCTTATCTTCAAAAAAACCGCGGGCAACACTGGGATATTTTGTGGCCACGGTTTTTTCGTTGTGGCCGGAATAAAAGTCCTTCCCCTCCAGCCCGGCCAGCGCAAAGCGGCATTTGCCGAAGGGCAAAGCTGTTACCTCATAGACGCCGGAGCCGTTTTCCGCTATGGTATCTTTGCCGACAATGCCGATATCGCAGGAGCCATGCTGCACATAGGTCACAACATCCGTCGCCTTCGCCAACACCACCTCATAGTTCTCTACGGGCAGAATCAGTCTGCGTCCCTTGTTAATCAGCTCGTCGCAGTTAAGCCCCATGGTTTGGAACAGCTGAATGGACTTTTTTTCCAGCCTGCCTTTAGTCAGCGCAATTCGTATCGGTCTCATGCAATCGGCTCCTTTCTTATTCTATAACTTCCACCCGGGCAATGCCCTTTTCTTTTGCATACGCCCTTGCCTGTTCCTGCGTTTGCGCAAGGCTGCTCTCACAGCACAGGCCACTTTCAGTCAGCTCCTTGATTTTCTGCAGGGCTCTCAATTCACAGCCCGCAGCACCGTAAACCAATACATCTGCCGGCTTTGGCGATAAATCCCGGTTCTGCAGCAGTAGCACCTGCGCAAGCGCGTCCGTTTCCACGCCGAAGCCGATGGCCGGCAAGTCTTTGCCGAACTCACGCAGCAGCATATCGTAGCGCCCGCCGGAGAGCACCGTTGCGCCGGAGCCCGCCGCATAGCCGCGGAACAGGATTCCCGTATAGTAATTGCTGCGGTGCACAAGCCCCAAGTCGATGCTCACGAGCCCGGCAAGCCCGGCTTCGCTGAGCAGCGCATAGATGGAGCGCAGATATTCCAGCGCTTCACAGGCCTGTTCGCTGGCGGAAAGTGCGGCGGCCTTATCCAACACCTCGGCTCCGCCAAACAAGCGCGGCAGAGAGCGAATAGCCGCTGTCTGTTCCTCATCCCCCAATGTATCCAACAAATCATTGAGTGCGCCGTAATTCTTTGCCTCAATCAATTCCAGAATTTCTTCCCGTGTCTGGGCATCGGCCTTCAGCTCATCCAGCAGGGCAATAAAAAACCCGGCATGCCCCAATTCAATGCGAAAGTCCTGCGCACCGCAGGCCTGCAGCGCATCAATGGCCAGCATCAGCACTTCCAAATCCGCCTTCAAACCACAGGCGCCTATCAGTTCAATGCCGCCCTGCGTGGTTTCGTCATTCAACCCGGCGTAGCGCGGGTTGCGGCGAAACACGCTTTGGTTGTAATAAAGGCGCAGCGGATACTGGGCATCCCGCAGGCGCGTAGCGGCTATGCGGGCAATCGGTAGGGTACTGTCTGCACGCAGAACCAGCATTCTCCCCTGGGAATCGATGGAGCTGTAAAGTGTTTCCATCGGCCGCCCCGCGGATTCACGATGAAACACATCGTAAAACTCCATCGTCGGGGTAATAACCTTATGGTAGGCTCTGCTTTTAAACAGGCAAGCAAGCGCCCGTTCTACCTCGCGCCGCGCCGCGCATTCCTCAAACAACAAATCCCGCGTTCCCTCGGGGGTAATTAAAGAATAGCGTTTCATGTTGCAACTCACTTTTTTAATATAGTATACGCCGTTTCGCTTTAGCGTGCTACCATGCTATCATAATAAATTCGTTTTGTCAAGACACAGCCTCCGCTTCTTTATCGCAAATGCATTGCAGGCACCGGAGTGATAGCTCCAGTATAGCATAGAAATGACTATATTTCTATACTTTTGACACAGTCTGTCCTTAAATTTCCATAACTTCATACTAATTCCAAGTAGAAAACTCGAATAGATTTGCGCGGATTTTTCGCGTTGTGCGCGGCGGACGACGCTGCCGGACTCTTGTCCGGCAAGGAGGACAACAAAACACAGCGCGAAAAAGACCGCAAAGATATCGAGGTTTCTGCTTGGGATTAGTATCAGCACAAAAAAGGCGGAAGAAACGCTCTTCCGCCTTGCCCTATTGTACCATCGCTTGTATTGCTGCGGCTAAGTGCATAGCAGCGCAACGCAATCATCCGCATGCAGTTGCACCAAATCGAAAAACGCTGCGCCATTGCGCACCTGAATGGGCACATCCTTTCCGTTTATGGCCATTCTTGTTTGCGTATGAACACCGGGAAAGGCGAGGCTCCGCAGGTTCAGGGTGCCGGAGAGCAGTGTGAGAATCATGCCGCACCCCTCCAATTTTACTGTGCCATAAGCGTTACCCACTGCAAAGAAAAACTGTTGTTCGCCACCGTGTAAGGGGAAAAAGCCAATGGAACCCTTGCTCAGGTCGTAGCAAAAACCGCTGTAAACCAATAAAAGCGAATAAGAGGCCATGGAGCGGGCGTAGTGCGAGCCACACTCCATTTCGTTATATGGGTTGCGCACACGCCCGTCGTAACGGCTGCGTACTGCGCGCACGACGCTAAGCCCCTCTTCCTCCAGTCCCATGGCTATCATATGAACGGCGGCCTGATATTCAAACCCGTTCATGCACTCCGTGGTATAGGGCACGGTGATGACTGCGTGCCGCGCGCCCTGCGGGAAGGAGCAAATCAGCAACCCCTCTTCGTCGTTTGCCGCATAGACACGGCAATAGTTTGTCACGTCACGCATACATTTAAAATTGTTCTTGTATAGGCTGCGCAGAGCTGTCCGCTGCTTATCCCTGTCAAAAACCGGGGCAGCGCCCAAAAGCAGGGCGTGGTAATCCGCCAAAATTTGATCAATGCCGCAGCCCTCGTTAATTTGGTATTTAATCTCGCTGTGCTCACCGTCCCAGTAGCTCATCAGTTTCACTTTTTCATGTTCGGGTTGCGCCGCATCGTTCAAAAAGCGCTCCAGCTCGCCAAAGTCCGTGTAGTCCAGCTTTTGATAAAAATAGGAGCCGTTGAACAGGTTTGCATTGACCCACTTTCGCCCTGTTTCATACATAGAGCGGTATGCCTGCTCCGACGCGTTGTCGCCCAAAAATTGCGCCATCTCCGCCATCGTCCACAGCGCCAGCAGATACATGCCCGAGAGCCAGGAGTTTGCTCCGTAGAGCTCCATGTCCAGCGTATGGTGTTGAATGCCGTCCAAATAGCCCCTTTTCTCCGGATCCCAGCGATCCGTGTTTGTGGGCGCCCAGGCAAAGGCCATCATCTTTTTCAAGTTTCCCCAGTTGCCGCGCAGCCAGGCATCATCCCCACTGATTTTCCATTCGCGGTAACAGTTGAAGATGGATGCCATGTGTCCATCTACACAAGGCCGGTGCTCCCAGAACGATTTTCCCGCAGGCAGGCGAATGCGAAACAACAGGCCTCCGTCCTCCCGCAGGGCGTAGCGCATCTCCATATCCCGCATGGAAAGCTCCAAGCGCGGGAACAAAAAGGCCAGCGCGTATTGGTATGCCCAAACGTGAGAACAGCTGCCCTCGCAGCTCCCCGCGTTCTGGCTGCAGCCCTCAAACGCCCAAAAAGAGCCGTCTTCCAAGCGGATACAGGTGGGGGATTTTAGGATGGAACTATTGGCAAGCACGGCATCCAACGCTTCACGCGGCAGAGAAGAATCCAGCAATGCGTCGGTGTAGCGCCGTGTTTTCTCCTGCAATGTATCCCAGTGTTCCAATGCATACCGCCCTGCGGTCTTTGCGTCCGGAAAAGCCTTGGCGTAGTAATTCCTCCAGATGTTGGGGTTCGGCTCCCCCTCTTCAAACGGGGCGGGCATAGAATAGTTACTATAATCAGGGCTGCACCAAGTGAGAGCAAAACGAATCCGCCTTGTTTCCCCGGCCGGGATATGCACATGCGCCGCCAGTGTGGCGGTGATGTCGCCCTCCGGCGCGCGCAGGCTGCGGGGCTTGAGCCTCCCCGGCCTTGTGAAATCGTCCCAATAAACGGCGGCCGCGTCAAACCAGGAGCCGCGAAACCAGCTTTCCTGCGCGGAGACATCCTGCTCATCCGTCATGATACAAAGCGTATTGCTGCTTTGCGCATCACTCAAGATGATGCCGTTTTTTTCTTCACTAAAATAGCGGCTGTATCCCTT
>JAVBPP010000093.1:0-22388 GCA_031549535.1 Oscillospiraceae bacterium | reverse complement strand
TTTCTTTAGTTGAGGATATAAAAAACTTGCGCTAAACTCCCAAATGTCGTCAAAATCCCAACTAACATCTAAATACGGTGATGCTCCTTGCATTTGTGTGGGGGTATATCGTGTGTTAGCATCATTTGTAGGTGAACCAGTAATATTATTAAGTGCAATATTATTATTTTTTGTTCCTCCATACGATATCGTGTACTTAGAATTATTGCTGACATATCCAACCGTTGGTAAATTAATCTGTGAAGCCATTACCGCACAATTAGTTATAGAACTGCCTACCTCTCCACGCGCAGCAATTCCTCCGGCAAAAATATCGCACATACTTAAGGCACTTCCGGCACCTGATAAAACATTACCTGAATTATAGCTTTTTGTTATTGATCCATTATTGATTGCAACAATACCACCTGCATATGTGCTCTCTGTAGCACTAGAGGCGTTAATATTTCCGGCATTAAAACAATTTGTTATTAATCCTCCTGCACCTAATTCTCCACATAATCCACCCGCGCGTGCAACACCAATCATGGAATTTACTTCAGAGCTAATTGGTGCGCTATTTGAACATAAGCTAAAAGATGTATTGTTTGCTAAACCGACGAAACCGCCTACATATGAGCTATTATCATTGCTTGTAGTTACTGAAATACTTCCGGAATAGCTACAATTTACAAATGAACTGTTGCTTGTTGAACCAGCGAAACCTCCGATATATACATTAGGATTGCCCAATGAGCCTGATACAACTTTGAACGTTATAATGCTGTCCGTTATTTGTAAGTTTTTTACAGTTGCGCCATTACAAGCACTAAATAAACCAATATATTGAGTATTTCCTGATATTGTTGCGATATTAATTCTTATTCCAGTGATGCCGTATCCTCTGCCATCCAATGTGCCTCTAAAGTCACTTATTGGAGACCAAGCTGAGGCCAAAGTAATATCGTTATCCAGTACATAGTATTTACCTGCACTTGTGGCACCTCCAATGGCCGCAAGTTGTGTCGATGTTTTTACATGTACGGCATCCGCAGGAATCGTGTCTTCAGCAGTGACAAATGTGGCAAACATCGGAATAAGCGTTAACATCATAGTTATCACTAATAAAATGCTGAGTCCTTTTTTAAAAAATACCTTTTTCATAGAAATTAACCTCCTCATAATTTACATCTTGCATTTTGCTTGCAAATTGTAACCGCAAAAAACTCAGATGATATTACATCTGAGTTTATTCTACTATAAATAAAAATAAAACTCAATCCTTTTGAGGGAATATTTTCCATTTGTTTTTATGATTGTTATAAAGTGTGTCTTTATACCTACAACATTGCCAAATATGGATGAAAATTTTCGTTGAGCAAAACAAAAACTCTTGTGATATAGCTCGCATTGCGAGAGTTTTCAATACAATTCATGAAAAAAGCCACTCGAATTTTATATGTTGGAAATTTAAAGACACGTTTCAAAATTATTTATGTCTATAGTTTCACTATTTAAATATCAGAAAATTAGAGTTTACTATTATATTGTTTTTTTCTAATTTTAGAATTTAATCTTACATTTTCCCAATATTGTTTCATCCAATTTATGAAATATTCTTCTGTCTGTTTGCCTTCTTTAACTTCAATCCAAATCTTTTTAGTTTGGGTTTTAAAATCCTCATATTCTTGACGACGAACATTTCTTTCTTCCTCAAACCTAATTGTATCGATCCTCATATAAAGTTTATTTCGAATACGGTTTTTTATCTTTTGACTCTCACTTCCCTTCATTCGTTCTTTCTGGCGTTCAGGGTTTGCTCTTTCTTGGCAAGTTTTGATTTTATTATCGGAATTTTGTACGGGGCAATATCTCAATGATCGGTTATGAGTAACAAACAAATCTCCGCAGTCATAATAGTTGCATTTGCCTATAACATAATTTTGTTCAAAAATACATTGTAGGGACGCTAAAATAAAGTCCATAATATCGTGAATTTGAAATATTGATATCGGAGGATTTAGTTCCCACGAGGTAGCTTTTGTTCGTGTAGTAGAAGTATCAGAAAGAGATATTGATTCTAGTTTTCTTATTGTGGGTATGAAATCGGGTTCTATTGAGCGTTTTGGTAATTCATTGTTATTTTTGCTCGCGAATGCTCTTAAATTTATGATTGAAGAGTGTTCTTTTGCTTTCTGATTCAATTCGATGAAATTCATATAATTTTGAAGTAATTCGGAGGCATGCTTATTATCCATAAGCAAAAAATTGCCACTATTTCTATTTAAAATAGATTCTAAAAAAACACGAACAGCAGAATCATCATATACAACATTTGAGAAAGACGATTCTTGTTCTAAAATTTTTTCAAAACCCTCAGATAGTTTTTTGTCGCGTAGATACGGTTCAAAATTGCTTTCAGACCAAGGCTTCATAACATTTATAGCCTTTGAGAGAATTGTTCCTACTGGATACACTTCTGTTTGTAATATTGGAGATTTAAAGTTATTACTCCAACCATTACAAATATATACCGCTTCAAAACCGCCAAATTTATGACCATGGATTTTATAGGCATCAGTTTCAGAAAAAAGATAATAAAATTTACTCATCCGCGTAAAACCTCCGAAAACATTGCTGCCTAAGATTTTATCACAATAACAGATCATTAGCAATCATTTTTTTCTGGCCAGCGGTTCATAATGTAACCGTGCTTAATAGAAGCACAATAAAAAACAAGGAGGGAATTACCAGATGTATACCGTTGTTTCAGAAAAAGCGAATGAAACCCAATTACGTCGCAGAGCAAAAAAACTTGATTGCTATCTTAGAAAGTCAAGAGTAAAAAACATTCACGCTGATAATTTGGGTGGCTGGCAAATTATTTACGAACCTTTAGGTTGCATTGTGTGGGGAAACCGCTGGGAGTTATCATTAGTAGATGTAGAATCATATCTACTTGATGAAGAACAGCGAAACACCTAGCCTAAAAATATCAAGGGAGGTAATTATTGTGACAAAGAAAGGCACTGGCATGCTGTTTACGAACATTGATAGTCGGAGTTTAAACGCTCTGAGGACTGTAGCTGAAAAGCATTTGACCGCAATAAAACGCTACGGAAAGGATTATGAGGAAATGGTAAGGGATATAAATGATCTAATCGAAGCGAGCGACAGGCAAATTGAGTGCTGTATTTGCGGTCAAATGGTTTATGACAAATTAAGTTGCAACCCCTACCCCGTAAATCTTATTGAGCGTTGCTGTCTTGAATGCATTGATGAAACCGTTATTCCGGCAAGATTAAGACAGTAAAATCTAAATTAGTTTAAGACTTACAGAAAGGAGAAATCTAATGAAGACAAACAATACACTATCGCTGAAGAAACAAGATAATTATTTCTTTGACGGCAAGTATATGGAAACAATGAAAGAGTCTGTTTATATATACACGCCGGAGCAACGATATGAAAAGGCAATAGCCTATATGACTGAATATTGTGGAATGCCAACACAATACAAAGAAAGATCTAGAGAAGAAGGATTTCCCGTAATATGCTTTACGGATGGAGATGAATTCAGTTTTAATCATTTAGAGGCTGTCTACTATAGCTTTCCTTTTGGGAAACCAGAGGAACACACCTTAACGATAGTTAACCGTAAAGGCACATTATTAGTAGAGCGCAACGGCGAAATATTCTTTTCAGCAGGCTTCTTTGTTATATTTGAAAGCGAATGTACATCTTGAACTTTAGATTTTAGCTGGTACTTTCGGCGTATTACAGCACTAATCCCGTAATACGCCGAAACATTCCGGGACACACATCATCGGGACTTTTGTGGCACTCTTCCACCCTGCGGAGTCTTTTTCCGCTAAACTTAAAGAGCCCATATCAACAAAACTAATACGGACGTGCAAGGAAAGCTATTTTTCTTCATAGGTATTAGTGATGACTTATGATAGGGGGCTTTAAGTTGAACAATGATTCAAACAAGGATATAAAAATAAAATGTTTTTACAATAATGACGGCGAAGATATAACGCGCATTCTGCAAGATTCTATAATGCTGTTCATCGGGAGTGAGGTGCAAAAATTTTGCTGCCAAACATCTTGATTTCACTCCCGGTTCGCTCTTATAATATAATTGCGAAAAATGAATGGTCGCTTATAGGAGGATTATCATGATCTCTATAAGCAACCCGATGGATTATACAGTCGGACTCTATATTCGCCTGTCTAAGGAAGATGGTGATAAAAAGGAATCTGAAAGCATTACCAATCAGCGTAGAATCTTAGAAAAGTTCGCAAAAGAGCAACGTTTACTCATAGGCGATATTTATGTTGATGATGGCTTTACTGGCGCAAACTTTGACCGCCCTGATTTTTCCAGAATGACAAAAGACATTGAAAACGGTCAAATTAATATGGTGATTGTTAAAGACTTATCAAGATTTGGCAGAAACCGTGTTCAGCAGGAATTTTTTGTGAGTCAATACTCGGAAGAATACGGTGTTCGTTTTATTGCTGTTAATGATGATTTTGATACATATGATGAAAGCAACGAGCTATTATTTATGATGAAAAACTGGTCTAATGAACAGTTCATCAAAGATACATCAAAAAAAATCAAATCAACAAAACGGTATAAGCAGCAAGAAGGCATGTTTATTGGCGGCAAAGCTGCATATGGCTATCAAATTTCACCCACAGAAAAAAACAAAATTGTTGTTGATAATCAAGTATCTGATGTTGTCAAACGTATTTTTGCGCTTGCATTAGAAGGTAAATCTTGTCGGGAAATAGCAGTTATTTTAAACAATGAGAAGGTGCCTACCCCGTCACAATATGCAAGGATTAATTTGACTGTAAACGGGCCGTATTCGGGCAAATGGAGTTCAGAGCGCATCACGTTTATGCTGAAAAATGAAGTTTACATAGGCAATATGGTGCAAGGACGCGTGCAAAAAATCAGCTATAAAAGCAAAAAATGCAAAAAGCTCCCACCGGAAGAATGGACGATTGTTGAGAATACGCACGAACCAATTATTGACAAGCAAACATTCTATAAAGTACAAGAGCTGATTGATAGTCGAAAGCATACGCGCAGCCGTACTTATGAATACCCTTTAAAAGGACTTATACATTGTCATGAATGCGGGTACCCTTTAGCGGTACTTAATCCGAAAAATGCAAAAGGTGAAGATCGGTTATATTTTGTTTGTCGTACATATCAGCGATTTACTAAAGAAGGAAAATGTACGACACACTGCATAGGCGAAGAACTTGTAACAAATGCGGTCATGGATAATATTCGGGAGATATGTGAAAAGCACATAAACCGCAACGAACTTCATGCTACTTGTGAAACAGCTATTCAAAACGCGGAACAAAACCATAACCCTGAACAGAAAATTGCTGAATACGAGACACAAATCACCGTTTTAGCAGCAAAGCTAGACCGTACCTATGACGATAGACTTTCCGGCGTTTTAGATGAAGGCGATTATTTGCGTATCTCAGAACGCATTAAAGCGGAAAGACAAGAGCTTCAAGATAAGATAAAGGCTTTAAGAAAGCAAACTGCTGATCCCATTCCGATTGAACAAAAGGCTGATGAGCTTGCGGAACGTTTCTTAAAGTCACCAGAGCATAACAGAGAGTTATTGGTTAGTTTAATTGAGCGCATTGAGCTAACTGAAAACCGAGAAGTATTAATATACTTTAAATTCAAACCACTTCAGGATCTTGCATAACATCAAGGCAAAACCATTGTTATACTTTAGAAATTAAAACATTGAGTAGGCACACAGAGCTTTGCAAGCCTCGTTTATAATAAGCGTTATTGTATGTCTCCCGCATTGAAAAAAAGACAGTTGAGCGACTAAGAAAATTGTTTGACAACAAATAAGCATAATAAAAAACACCTCCGTTTATATATCCCATCCGGGATGAATGACGGAGGTGTTTCTATGCTTTGCTTATACATACGTTGTAGGCTTGAATAACAGAATGATAAAGTCAATTAAAGCACCGATTCCGAAAAGCCCGCCGGTGAAGAGGTATAGGATGCCCATCCCGATTTTACCCTTCATAAAATTTATGGACACCAATGCTGCGCAAACTGCTCAACCTGCTTACCACATAGGATGCACACAACGGCGCTCGCGTCAATCTGTCCTGCGCAATGCTGACAGAATTTTGTGGCAGACGGGTTTGGCGGCGGTGCGGTTTGCTGGGGCACGTTTGGCTGATAGGTATTGTTGAGGGTGTTTCTCATAATGTCGCTGACGTTGCGTATTCCCGCAGCAGGCGCAGATAGATACGGTAGTGTTCCAGGCTGACATCGGGGGGCGTTTGGTGGTCAACCCCCGGGATGTAACGGCCGGAGCGCATAGCCGGGAGGATACGCTCAAACTCTTGCCGAATTGCTTGTTCGCCCTTGTGCATTATGGTTTTATCAAAGCCGCCGAGCATCAGCCACTCCGGATGGTTTTGGCGTATGCGGTTGATGTCCACGCCCGCCTGGCGTTCCAGCGGGAGGACTCCTTGGATACCCGCCTCCAAAAACCAAGGAATCAAAGGCTCTAAAAAACCGTCCGTGTCAATGAACACCTTTGTCCCTGCCTGCTTGATACGCGGGACAATTTGCTGATAAAAGGGGAGCATAAAGCTGTCATATAACTCCTTGGATAGCATGGGTCCATTGTTGTATGACATGTCCTCCGCAAAGGTCATGAATTCCGGGGTGAGGATGCTGTAAATGATGTCCAATACGCGCAGGTGGTGCCGCAGCAAATCATGGTTCATGCGCAACATCAATTCCGGCTGGTCATAAAAAGCAAAGAGGTGGTTTTCAATGCCCAGAAGTGTGCGTGGGAACCAAAAATACCCCTCCAGGGAAAACCAAACAGCAGTGTCTCCCTGTTCATGCAGGCTTTTCACCTGCAGCAGACCTTCCTGCAATTGCGTGTAGATGGTTTCGGTGTACAACAGGGGCAAAATTTCCTCATACCCCTTTTCATCCAAAATCACGGGCGCTCCATGAAAAGGTGCACGTGGGCAGCGCGAATCGCGCGGGCTCACCCAAAACTGGTGGTGCATATCCAGCCCCAAGTAGCGGAACAGTTCCTTCTGCTCCCGTGGGCAAGCGTTGTCCTCCTTTTGCCAGACGTCCACGGTCTTATCCCACCAGCCGGCCCACTCAATCACAGGCAAGCGATCCGGTGTTTTGCCGTCTAAAACTGCTTGAAAGCGTTCTCTGGTTGTCATACGATTAGCGTACCTCCTTCTGGCACCTCTAAAAACTCGGAATGCCACGAAGCAGCAAATCTTTTTCCACCTATCTTCGTCTAAAATGCTCGAAATCCGAAAGGATTAAAAGGATTTTATAAATCCTTTTGCGCTTATTATCCTCGATACGCGAAAAAATCTCTCGCTGCTTCACCCGCGCCGAGTTATTAGAGATGCCCATTTCTTGTTCCCTCTCATCATAACGGAAATAAAGTAGGATTGCAATGCGAAATAGGACAAAACCGTAACACTTTTTATTGCCTCGAATACGATGTAGTACAGCCCCTGCTGTAAAACAAAAAGGAGGTAAAAACATGAGTCAATTGGCAAAGTTCGATTTCCGCGTAGCGCCCAATCAGCAACTCGACGCAGTGTTCAAAATTCCGCAGGATAACAGAGGTGTCATCCACGGCCAGGTCATCGATGAGTGCAACAAGCCTATCGAGGACGCAGTTGTCAAGCTGTTTGAATTCGACAACAAGTGGGATGGCAAGTGGGATTGCAAAAAGCCGGAGTGCCAGAAAATGCATCCCCTCACCCATGCGTTCACCGACGAGTGCGGTCAGTTCCTGTTCGGCCCTCTGTGTGCAGATAAGCATTACTTCATCAAAATCTGGGTCAACGACGTTTGCGTTGCAAAGGATTTTGTAGAGTTTAAGCGCGACTGCGACTGCATCAAATCCGCACATTGCGAATGCTATGAGGAGCCGAAGAACGACGGCTGCAAATGCGACGACAAGCGCCACTAAGCGGCACAGCCCTACACAAGCCAAAAGGACGCCCTTCGGCGTCCTTTTGCGTGTAATATGTCAGCAGCAGAATCAGAACCAGTAGCACAAGTGCCGCGCCGGAAATCAGCAGCCCCACAAAGAGGCCCTGCGGCACATAGTTCAGCGCAATGGTATGCTCACCGGCTTGCAGCGGAACGGCCAGAAACGCACCGTCGCCCAAGGCAACATAGTCCTTCACCGGCACACGCTCACCGTCGATGTGCACCTGCCAGCTCTCGTCATAGGGGATGGAGGTGTAGAAAAGACCGTTGTGGGGCGCGTTAATAGTGCCCTGCAAGGTGCTTTCGCTGTGATAGGTCAACTGCAATGCGCCATCTTTCAGCGTGTTGTAGCCGCTGAGAAAGGTTTCCATATTTAGGCCGTAGACATAGGCAAAGAATCCACCGTCGGCCGGAGCGTCGGCCGGGGAAAGGGTGATACTCAGCGACAGCGGCTTATCCGGTGTGACGATGCCCAAATCCCAGACGGCCTTATGGTCATGGTTGCGATGAAATACAGCGCCGTCATGGCCGTCCACCCGGATATCACTGTTGTAGGAAGAATCGACCATGATATAGACATTCTGCGTCTGTTTCACATCGATGTAAAAGGGAATACTGACCTCGGAGTCGGCGGGCTTGCCGCTGTACCCCACATACTGCTCGTTGGTGTAGGCATCAAAACCGCTTTCGCCGTAAAACTCGTCGCTCAGGCGCAACGCGAGGGGGTTAAAAACGCCTTTGCCTGCGCCGGAAAGGCTCCAGAAATCCTCCTGCACACGGAACGGGTCAGTGCCTGTGGCGGTATCCCAGCCGCGCAGATCCTCGTTCACCCAAAAACCAATCGGCAAACTATAACGGTTTTCAAAAACGGTAAACCGCCCCCGTGTAAATTCATCCCGCCGGGTGTAAACGTCAGAATTGTCCAGCACGGGCAGGTAGCTTGAACCCCTGGGGCCTGTAAATGTACCATCGGAATCCAAGCTCATCGTTTCAACAAGATATTTTAGGTTATGCATGGCGTTGTAGACCGGTGTATTGGGGCTGTAGCTGTAAGAATTGATAAAATTGCCGCCCAGTCCCAAGCGATATTCCAGATTTGCCGTGTGTTCGTAGGCCATGGAGGAAAAAATAGAAATGCCGCGGTAGTCGTACCAGGCGGGATCCATAAGGGTGCGGTAATCCGTCAGTTCCATGCGGTAAAAGCTTTTGTCCTCATCCTCCAGCGAGCGCTTCAGCTGTTGAAAATCCGTTGTTCCGGCCGTATATTCCGCCTTCGGTTGGGTGATGTCAAAATTTTTTACATCTGCAACGCATACCTCTGTAATCACACAGCAGAGCATCAGTGATGAGAGAATCAAGCTTTTTGTCCGCGTGGATTTCCGTATGGCCGCAAAGAGTAAGGCGTAAATAATCAAGAAAACCAGAGTGAGGGCAAGCGTGTTCCCTTTGGGAAGTGTGGTGGCGTCCTGAATGCTCGCGGAGCCGAGTTTCTCAGCCAGCGCAATGAACAGGGCCAAAAAGCCGCCCACAAGTGCGATGGTGCGTACAGGAATCTCCCGCAGGCGGCGAAACACCTTGTAGGCGATAAGGAGCAGTACGAAAGAATACATAAACGAAAATCGATAAGGAAGATCATTGGGGAAATGGAAACCGTGCCAAACGTAGTTGAGGATGTTGGTGTAAAAGCTGCAGCACAGAAACAGGAGCAGCAGCACATGCGCTACCTTCTCGCGCCTTTTAATAGAAGGTATAAACATATAGAGAGGTGTGAGCAGCAGGACGGCTACGCCGCTGTATACATTTGGCAGCACAGCCTCACCGCTGGAACGAAAGGTTGGCTTGATGTCGGCAAAGTGGTTGATGAAAAAGTCAAACACATGAAAGTAATTTGCAGTAAAGCTATCCGGAAAAGTGCCGGAGGTGGCGGATGAGTTCTTGAGCGCGAAAAAAAGCGGCAGCAGGGCAAAGGCGGCAAGTGCAGCGCCCAGCAGCGAGCCCAGGGCAAAAGCCGCGCCGCTATGCAGCAGCCGGTAGCGCAGGAAGAAAGGCCTGCGCAGCTGCGCCCCGGGCATCAGAGCCCTGGCCTCATAAACACTGAAATATTGCACAAGAAAGAAGGGCACACTAAAGATGCATACCATAAAACCCATGTAGTAGTTGCTCAATAGTGTGACAGCCAGCGCAACAGTGTAGAGCATGAATTTACGCTTGTGGACACAATAGTAAATGCCCAGTGCGACCAAAGGCAGCAGCGCCATTGCATCCACCCACATCACGTCCCAGTAATACGCAAGAAACCAGCCGCAGAAGGAGTAGAGCACGCCAAAGGCGGCGTTCGCCGCGTCGCCCTTTTGAAACATTTTCCGCAGCATATAGGCAAATGTACCCGACGCAAAGGCGCATTTGAGTAGTATCATGGCTCCGATGGCCTCCGGCACCTTCTCATGGCCGAACAGCAGAACCAACAAACCGCTTGGGCTGGAAAGGTAATTAAAGTAACTGCCCAAAAAGTTGCCGCCTAAACCTGTGTTCCAGGAATAGAGGAAACTGCGTCCTCCGGCCAGGCGTTCATGAAGCTCGGCGAACAGGGGACTGTACTGATGATATAAATCCGAACGCAAAATCGTTTTATCCCCGAAAGGAATCATTTGCCAGTTGTAATATACAAAGAGCATCAGCCCCGCCGAGGCGAAAAACGCAAGCGCGGCACAGGCGTTGTTTTTTAGAAATTGTACAAAACGCGGATTGTTGCGCTCACCGGAAACATGGGTAACGCTACGTAACGTGGACATGCCCTGGCTCCTTTTCTGCAAAATCTTACGGCAAGAAAATATTTTGATATCGCTTTGTCCAAGATTGTATATTCGCCTTGTTCCAACGTTTGGGCATTAAGGAGGCGATAGCGGAAAGTTTGCCGATTTGCAGGGTGAGCGGCAGAATTTTGCGCAGCTGGCCGCGATCATGGCTGATGCCCTCCAAGCGGCCTTTTAAGCCGGAGGAAGAAACCTTCAACAGGGAGGTGAGCCCTGCGCTGGACGCGCCTATGACAAAATCCTCCGCGCTGACAATGTTCTGCTCAAAAACGCTGTTCAGTTCATCCGGGGTCAGCTTGTTAAACATTTGCAGAATACATAGGATGGTTGCCAGCGAGATGCCCGCTTTTTTCATATAGGTTAGCTCATACTCCCAAAGCGTATCCGCGCAGAGGGCTGTCGTTTTATCGGCAAGTATTATGTTGGAAAGAATACGAGCGGCCTTTAGACTGTTGGTAACTCCGTCGCCGGAGAGGGGGGAGGACATAAAAGCGCTCGCACCGATCGCGGCATAACCGTCGCAGACCATGGACGCCATCGGCTCACGCGCAGAAAATCGCTCCACCTCACTCACGCGAAGCGGCGTTGTTCCGATGGCGGGGTGCTGCGCATGCAGATAGTGCAGGGTGGAATCGACATCCTCCGGGCAAAATTCCTGAAAACGAACAATCGAAAGCTCTGCGCAATCTTGATCATAGGTTACGGTAGCAATACCGGGCTCGCCGTTTGGCATGGGGTAAATGCTGTTCACAGCTCTGCCCTGCGCCTGCTCCTCCACCGGATAGCAAGCACGCAGTGCATACATCAGCTGCGAGGGCTCTATTTGCGTATCTACCGTGCACATCTCCGGCAATTGGGAGCGCACGGGTGAAAACAGGCCTGCGGAATCGATGACCAAATCGCCGTAAACAGTGCCCTTCTCTGTCTCAAGGCCAACAACGCGGTTTCCAAGCAGCAACGGCCCGTGAATTTCACAGCCGCAGACGAAGGCCACATCGTTCTGCTGCGCGCCGGTGATGAGCATGCGGTAAAGCTCCCGGCGGCTCATGCGGGCCTCTACCTGGTCACGCGGAACTGCCCGGATGATTGTTGTGTTTAAATCCGGGCTGAAAACCGTTTGATTCTCAAGATAGCGGTACTTACAATCCGGCGCAAGCTTCACGCCGGCGATGCGAAAGGCGTTGAGCGAGAGTGTATCTGTCCAATCATCGCCCAAATCCTGCAGTTGTTTTCTTTCATATACTGTTACGGCATAGCCTGCTTTCGCTAAAAGCGCGGCGGTAGCAAGCCCGCCGACGCCCGCACCCGCCACTATAATTTGTTTCCCCATGTTGATGACCATCCCCGTTTATTGAATACACAAACATATAGTATAGCAAAAACGCGGGAAAGTCAAATTACTTCCGGGTGAATTTCGGTTGCTTTTCGGGCATAAATATAATACAATTATCAGCGGCGGGAGTGAGCTAAGCTTTGCATACAAAATCAGAAAACAGGGCGAAACACCTCAATGTTTTTCTTGGGATGGCGGGGCTGGTCTGTATTTTGTTAGCCTGCGCCTGCCTTGTTTTACTGCTTTCTTTGCAGGTGGATGATT
The DNA here is from genome assembly GCA_031549535.1 of Oscillospiraceae bacterium. GTDB lineage: Bacteria > Bacillota > Clostridia > Oscillospirales > Acutalibacteraceae > JAVBPP01. The sequence goes on along the minus strand of JAVBPP010000093.1, from coordinate 9,937 downwards.
TATGGTATTGGTACCGCAATGTGCAGGAAAAATTAACACAGCTGGAGGCGTACATCCGCTCGCTGCGCCCATATTATTTTTTTATTCCTGCCGTTCTGCTCACGTATACTGCCCGGGGCTTTGTTCCCATCTTTTCCATTTCGGCCATCTGTTTGATGGTTGGCGTGGCGCTGCCGGCTTATCTTGCGCTGCCGCTGAACTTGATTGGTGTTGCAATCATCATGACAATCAAGTATTATAAGGGGAAGCGCAGCGGCGGGGGAACGGCATTGCGCTTTTTTGTGAAAAATGTGCCGGTACGAAAGTTGTTGGAGCGCGACGGTGCGGCAAACCCCTGGCTGCTGTTTGCCTTTCGCCTAATTCCCAGCTTTCCGGAAGGCAGCATCAGCCGCATTTATGGGGCAATGGATTTTGGCTATAAACGGTATATTCTGATTTCGCTGGCGGGCTTTGCCCCAAAGCTGTTCAGCTATACCTTTATCGGCCAAAATGTGTTTGACCCGCTTTCAGCAAAATTTTTGACACCTATCATCGTGATTTTGCTTATTTCCGGCTTCTCTCTGCTGTTTATAAATGCCATTTGGTCCTTTGTGGATAAAAATGTGCAGCTTACCTTGCAGGAGCGGATTGCCATGCGAACCAAAAGAAAAAAGCGCTTGAAAGAATGGAAAGAAAAAATATTGTAAGGAGAACTGGTTATGGGGAAAGTAAGGGAACAATTGCAAAACGGCGCTTGGGATAGTCGCCTTGCGCAGGTTTACGGTGCCAAGGCGACAGAACAGCAGAGGGTGCGTTACCTCGGTGTCTTAGAACGATATGAACAAAACTACCAGGGGGAGGAGCCCCGCTTTTTTTCGGCACCCGGCAGAACAGAAATCGGCGGCAACCATACGGATCATAACCACGGCTGCGTGCTGGCGGCGAGCGTGAATCTCGACGCCATTGCTGCCGCCGCACCAAACGGGACAGATACGGCATATTTATTTTCCGAGGGCTACGGTTCCCATCAGGTGACGCTCACGGATTTGCAGGCGAACCCCGCGGAATACGGGCAATCCATTTCCCTGCTGCGCGGTGTGTTGGCGGAGTTCCAGCGGCGCGGCTACAAAATCGGCGGGTTTAACGCCGCCTGTGCCTCGGACGTGCTTTCCGGCTCCGGCCTTTCCTCCTCCGCTTCCTATGAGGTGTTGCTTTGCACCGTAGTCAACCATCTGTTCAACGGCGGAACAGTTGACCCGGTGGAAATCGGGCAAATCTCGCAAAAGGTGGAAAATGTATATTTTGGAAAACCCAGCGGCTTGATGGATCAAACCGCAAGCGCCGTGGGCAATTGCGTCACCATTGATTTTGCGGATACAGAAAAACCCATAATCAAACAGGTGGATTTTGATTTGGCGAGCTATGGGTATGCACTTTGTATTGTGGATACCGGAGGCAATCACGCAAATTTAACGGCGGAATACAGTGCTATTCGAAGCGAAATGGAGGCGGTTGCCGGGGAACTGGGCGCGCCCTATCTGCGCAAGGCCGATGAGAACATGATGCGGCAGAGGATGGCCGATTTGCGCAAGAAGCTGGGGGATAGGGCGATCTTGCGTGCCATGCATTTTTATGCGGATAACAGGCGGGTTGCACAGCAGGTGCATGCGATTGAAAACAAAGAGTTTTCTCGCTTTTTAGAGCTGATTATTGAAAGCGGGTATTCCTCTTATATGTATAATCAGAACACCTATGCGCCGGGCAATGCGGCGGAACAGCCCGTTTCCCTGGGCCTTGCGCTCAGCGAAGAGTTGCTGCGCGGCAAGGGCGCATGGCGTGTGCACGGCGGCGGCTTTGCGGGCACGATACAGGCCTTTGTGCCGCAGGATATGCTGCAGTGTTATCAAGAGGGTATGGAGGCAGTATTTGGGCAGGGTTCCTGTTACATATTGTCCGTGCGTGCTCACGGCGGAATATGTGTATTTTAAACGAAAGGACTTAGCGATTTGGAGCAATATACGCAAGTGAAACAGCTACTGCAAACACTTGCCGCAGCCTGTGGCGTCTCCGGTGATGAGGGGGATGCCGCCAAGGTTGCGGCCGATTTGCTGCGCGAGTTTATGCCCGTGCGCCGCGATGCCCTGGGCAGCGTGGTCGGCACGCAGGAAGGGGAGGGCACTCACATCCTTCTGGACGCCCATCTGGATCAAATCGGCATGGTTGTTACGGCTATTACGCCGGACGGCTTTTTAAAGCTTGCGCCGGTCGGCGGCTGTGATATTCGTACACTTGCCGCGGCGGAGGTTACGGTTTACGGCAAACAGCAGCTGCTCGGCGTCATCAGCTCTACACCGCCGCACCTGGCAAAGGATGGGGAAAGCGACAAGGCAAAGGGCTTTGACAGCCTGGCTGTGGATATCGGCTTTACAAAAGCGCAGGCGGAGGAACTGGTCGCCCCCGGCGACCGCGTCACCCTGCGCACACGCTTCACCTCCCTCGCGGGGACGCGCTGCTGCGGCACTTCCTTTGACGACCGCGCGGGTGTCGCCGCCGTGCTGCGCTGTGTGCAGCTACTGCGGGAGCAGGGGTTTGCGGGCAGGCTCAGTGTTTTGCTCTCCGCTCAGGAGGAAACGGGCGGCAGCGGTGCTGCTGTGGGCGGCTACGCCTGTGAGGCGCAGGAGGGTATCGCCGTGGATGTCAGCTTCGGCCTTGCGCCGGGTCTGGAACGGGAAAAGTGCGCGGATATCGGCAAGGGGCCGATGGTTGGTTTTGCGCCCACGCTGGATTATGCCGTCAGCAAGGCGTTGAGCGCTTTGGCAAAACAGCAGGAAATTCCCTTTCAAACAGAGGTGATGGGCGGAAAAACAGGCACAAACGCGGATTCCATCCAAACAGCCGGCAGAGGTGTTAAAATGGGTCTGCTTTCCATTCCGCTGCGCAACATGCATACCGGCGTTGAACTGCTGGATTTAGCGGATATCGAAAACACCGCGCGCTTGATGGCGGCTTATGTGAAAGGACGGGACAAGGCTTGAAGCAGAAACGAATTGAAACCCTGCGGGCGCTCTGTTCCCTGCGCGGCATTTCGGGGCGGGAGGAGGCAGTGCGAAACTATTTGATAGCAGAGATTCAGGGGCATGCGGCGTATACGGTGGACGCCGGAGGCAATTTGTTGGTGCGCAAGCAAGGCAAACAACGCGCCAAAAAGCGCGTTATGCTTGCTGCGCATATGGACGAAGTCGGCTTGATTGTAAGCTATATTACGGAAGAAGGTTACTTGAAGTTTGCGGCTGTCGGTGGACTAGAAACAGCGGTTTTGCCCGGGAAAGCTGTGCTTGTGGGCGACAATGCCGTGCCCGGTGTCATCGGCGTGAAACCGATTCACTTCCTCGACCAGGCGGAGCGTGCCAAACTGCCCGAGCGGGAAAGCTTGTATATTGACATCGGCGTGAGCAACCGTGAACAGGCGCTGGAAAACGTACAGCCGGGGGATATGGTGACCTTCGATTCGCAGTTTACACTGCTTGGGGGCGAAGCAATCAAGGCTCGTGCGCTGGACGATCGTGCCGGCTGCGCCGTGTTGCTCGAACTGATTCAATCAGAACTGCCCTATGATTTGGATTTCGCCTTCACCGTGCAGGAAGAGGTCGGTACTGTGGGCGCAAAAACAGCGGCGTTTTCACTGGAGCCGGACTATGCCTTTGTGGTGGAAACTACCACGGCGGCCGATTTGCCCGGTGTGGAGGGGGAGAAGCGTGTCTGTGAAATTGGGAAGGGCGCTGTCCTCTCCTTTATGGACAAGGGTACGGTCTATGACCGGGCGTTGTATCGCCACGCGCTGCAATTGGCGCGGGAACGCGGCATCCAGGTGCAAAGCAAAACTCTGGTGGCCGGAGGAAATGATGCGGCAGCCATACACAAAAGCCGTGCCGGGGTGCGTACCATTGCCGTTTCCTACCCTTGCCGCTATCTGCATTCCCCATCCTGTGTCATTGATCAATCGGATATGAACCCCGTTTATGCCCTCGTTGCCGCGCTCGCGGAGGAATGTGCCAATGGTTCGCTGGATTGAAGCCGAAGCGCCGGATCTGACAGAGTTTTGTGGGGCTGACGCATTCGGCACGCGTATTTTGGCGCAGTTGCAAGCGTATGCCGGGCAAAGCTTTGCCGGATTTTGGGTGCAGGAGCAGGGAGGGCGGTTGAGCGCCGTATGTTCCCGTGTGGATGGCGCATTGTGCCTGAGCATGAACGAGGAACGCGTGGATATTATGGAACTGCGTGCGTTTTTGCAGCAATTGGGGTTCTCTTATGCGCTCATGGAGTTGTCCTGTGCCGAGAACTTGGGCTACGTCCCGGAGCGGCAAGGTGCAATACAGCGTTTTCAAAAAGCGGCTGTATCACCGGCAGTTGCCCAAACAATGCGTTCGGACGAGCTTGCGCAGGTTTGGCGGCTGTTAACGGACAGTGGCTTTCGTCACCTCGGCAGCTATGGCGATTGGCTGGCGGATATCGCAGCAAAATACCGCTGTGGTGCGGCGCAATTTTTTGCAGTGCATCATGCGGCGCAGCTGCAAGCTTGTGCCGGCGTACTCTTTCGAACACGGCAGGCGGCGTTCCTGGGCGCGATTGCCGCAAAACCGGAATGCCGGGGCAAGGGCATTGCGGGCGGGTTAGTGACAGCAATCGCGTTGGCGGAGCAGCGGGAGGGCAGGCGTGTAGAATTGTTCTGCGAGGAGAACGTCAGTGGGTTTTATCAAAAAATCGGCTTCGAAAAAATAGGGGAATGGGTGGAAGTTGCATACATATGAAACAACAGTTTTTTCGGTTTTCCCCCCAGCTGGAGCGGGCGGCGGAGCAGGCCATGCAAACCATCGCGCCTGAGCTGGCTGGGATTGACAGGGTAACGGAATATAATCAACTCAAGGTGTTGTCCGCTTTCATTGAACACGGTGTCAGTGAGAGCCATTTTGTTGAAACCACAGGCTACGGCTACGGTGACCGGGGGCGTGAGGTGCTGGACAGGGTTTACGCGCAGGCGTTCGGCGCCGAGGACGCGCTCGTACGCCACAGTTTTGCCTGCGGTACGCATACCCTCGCCGTCGCGCTGTTTGGCGTGCTGCGCCCGGGGGATACCATGCTCAGTGTAACAGGCACACCTTACGACACAATCCGCCCCGTCATCGGCATTCAAGTCGGCGCTTCTAAGCTTGGCGCCGGAAGTCTTGCGGATTTTGGTGTGTCGTATGAGCAGGTGGAGCTGACGCCGGGCGGTGAGGTGGATTTGCCCGCCATTAAGGCCGCACTGGCGAGAAGGCCCAGGCTGGTCTATATTCAGCGTTCGCGCGGTTATACACTGCGCCCCAGCCTTTCGGTGGAAACGATTGGGGAAATTGTGAAGCTGGTTCGCGCGGAAAGCAACGCGCTGGTGATGGTGGATAACTGCTACGGGGAATTTGTGCAGCGGCACGAGCCGACGGATTGCGGTGCGGATTTGATAGCGGGTTCGCTCATCAAAAATGCGGGCGGCGGTATTGCCAAAAACGGTGGCTATATTGCGGGGCGCAGGACGCTGATTGAGCAATGCGCGCAGCGGCTGACAACGCCGGGCCTCGGCCGAGAGGTGGGCGCGAGCCTCGGAATGAACCGGGAGTTATTTATGGGGCTGTTTCATGCCCCGCATGTCACAGGGGAGGCGCTGAAAACCGCCGTGTTTGCAAGCGCGTTGTTTGCGTCCTTCGGCTTTGCCGTTACGCCGCGTTTCGATGAGGATCGTTTTGATATCATACAGTCTGTTACCTTGGGCAATCCTCAGGCGCTGATTGCGTTCTGCCAGGGGATGCAGTCTGGCGCACCGGTGGATTCCTTTGTTGTTCCGGAGCCGTGGGACATGCCCGGCTACGACAATCAGGTCATTATGGCGGCCGGCGCGTTTACTATGGGCTCCTCCATCGAGCTTTCGGCGGACGCCCCGCTGCGCGAGCCGTATGCGGCCTGGATGCAGGGCGGTATTCAGTTCCACAGCGCCAAAGCCGGGGTTATGTTGGCGGCGCAATCTATGTTGGAAAAGGGGCTGTTGGGCAATGTATCCCTATGACGGCATCACAACTGATGCGCTGTTCCTGCTCACGCAGAACAGAATCGAGAACAGCAAAGCGTTTTATGAAGCGCATAAGGGCGAAATTAACGCCGGTGTCATACGCCCCATGCGTCAACTTGCGGAAATCATCGGCTCAGAACTGGCAAAGTGGGATGAGCATATGCAGGTGATTCCAACCCGTATGGTTTCCCGTATTCGCCGGGATACGCGCTTTACCAAGGATAAGAGCCTGTACCGTGAAAATGTCTGGATGAGCTTTGAACGCCCGAAAAAAGAATGGATGGAATACCCGGGGCTATGGTTTGAAGTTTCCCCGGGCGGTATGAGCTACGGCATCGGCTTTTATGCCAATACGCCCGGCTTTATGGCTTTTTTCAGGGAACAGATGTGTTCCCACCCGCAGGAATTCCTGAAAGCCGCAAGGCGGGCGCTGCAATCGGGCGCGCTTTTGGACGGTGAGGACTATAAAAAGAAAAAGCCCGGCGATTATCCGCAGGAGCTGAGCGCCTATTATAACAAAAAGCAGCTCTACTTCATCAAGAGTGTTTCCGGGCACGAAGCGCTGGAGGATGAGCGCATTATCCGGGATCTGCTGCGAGATTACGGGGAGTTTCGGGAGATGTATCGCTTTCTCGCGTCTGTGTCAGACGCCTATCTTGCGAAAGAAAAGGAATTACAAAACGGATGAAACAACGAAATAAAGTGCTGCTGTCCGAGCTCGGTCTGTTATCCGCCGCCTTAGTTTGGGGCGCTGGTTTTGTGGTGATGAAGCATACGCTGGACGGCATTTCCGCCCACTGGCTGCTGGCGATACGCTTTGTGATAGCGGCTGCCGCAACGACTCTCTTCTTTTTTAAGCAACTAAAAAAGTTGGATGTTAAAACTATTCTGTACGGCGTCCTGGCAGGTCTATTCATCTATCTGGGTTTTTTGGCGCAGACCATTGGTGTGCAGCACACCACCGCCAGCAAAAACGCTGTTCTCACTGCCTCCTATGTTGTCTTTGTCCCCTTTGTATTTTGGCTTTTGCAGCGTAAAAAACCGAAAGGGGTACATATTATTTCCGCCCTGCTGTGCTTTGCCGGCGTTGCCCTGCTGTTATACCGCAAGGGCATGAATCTGACAGACCTCAACGTTGGTGATTTGTACACCCTGCTTTGCGGTTTGTTTTTTGCAATACATATCGCCGTTCTCGGCATCGCCTGCAAAAAGCACAACCCGCTTGCGCTGACAACGGTGCAGATGATTACCTGCTGCATCATTAGCGTGGCCGTTGCCTTCTGGCGGGAGCCGATGCCCGAGAGCATCTCGCTTGAAACCGGGCTTTCTCTGCTCTATCTTGGCCTGATGTGCACCTTTTTTGCCTACCTCATGCAAACCATAGGGCAAAAATATGCCCCGCCCTCCCACGCCTCCATCATCCTCAGCCTGGAGTGCCTGTTCGGCTGTGTGCTCTCCGTCTTGGTGCTGCACGATAGCTTTACGCCCTCCATGTGGCTGGGCGCCGGCCTCGCATTTTTGGCTGTGATTATCAGCCAGCGGGCAGACAGCACAGCAGATGCGTGATGATTTTTGATTGACGGCGGTTTTATTGCGATAAATGGGCACAGCAGAAAACAGATTTTTTACTGTTTTCTGCTGTGTTGTTATATAATACCAATCTCCATTAGAAAGCGTCATAAAAAATCAAGGGAAAGCTTTGCTGTATGGCTTTTTCGCAGATTTTTTATCTACGCTTTCTTTGGATATTGGTATAACATACTTTATTTTGCGGCGGTAATTTTTCTCGAAACGGGGAAGGCGATGAGAAAGATGGAGCAGGAAAAAAGCAAATGCTTTGCCGCAATCCATAAGCCGTTTGTTGTATCGGTAAACATGTATTGAAGAAAGTTTACAGTTGCTTCTATTACTTTTGGCTGAAATAATAGGGCTAAGAACAGCAGGCTAAGAACTACCAGGCAGAACAAGGTGGGATATTTCCAGCGGGCGAGCAGAGTGCCGAACAGATAGCTGCAGGCACCAAAGGTGGCGAGAATTGCCGTAGATACCAGGAAAAATATGAGCGGGTTACGCATGTTCGGCGCTTGCAGGTTCTGGAAGTCGCTCTCCAACCAACGCAGCTTATCTGTAAAGAAATAGGCCAAAAGGCTGCTGATGGCAATGCTGACCATTTGCAGAACTGCCATGATGGCGGCGAGGACATAATTGGTGATTAAATTGGTTACAAAAATTTCTTTTCGCGTCACGGTGCGGGAGATTAAAAAGCGTACATCGGACTGGGAGGAAATCAGGTTGACCACCAGCATGTAAATGGCAAAGCTGATGATAGCAAAAGACCAGTTGCCCTCGTCAGTACGCACGCCCATGGTTATATTGTTTGAAATAGCCGCGGCTGTGTTGGAAAGCAGGAAACCGACCATATAACAGGAGTAAAAGATGATAACGGAGGGCTTTATGGTGGAAAAACTGTGGCGAAGCAACGTTTTGAGTCTCATGCAAACACACCGCCCTTTCTTAACATGTCTTGATTGGCAGGGTCAATCAAATAGGTAAACAGTTTCTGCATAGGGATGGGCTGAATTTCAACATCCTCCCCGATGCGGGGCTTTTGCCGGGTATAAACACCCAGAATCAAGGTGCCACCGAATTGCTCTTCGTGCAACACCAGGCAATCTTTTGCGGCTGCCCACACTGCGTCCTGCTTGCCGGAGAGGTAAAACGCCTGTTCACGCAGCTCGTTTTCCGGTTTATGAAGAAGGATATGTCCGCGATCTAACAGTATAATATTCTCAAACATCCGGCTTACCTCGTCAATCAGGTGTGTGGAAATGACGATGGTGCGCGGGTGAAGAGCGTAGTCCTCCAGCAGAATGTCATAAAAGCGCTCGCGGATTACAGCGTCCAGGCCGAGGGAAGGCTCATCGAAAATGGTCAGCGGTGCGCGGGAGGCAAGGCCGATGACAAGACCCAGCGCGGATTCCATGCCGCGGGAGAGCTGTTTGAATTTCTTCTTGGGATTTAGTTCGAATGTTTCCAGCAGTTCCTGCGCAAAGGCGGCGTCCCAGTTCGGATACAAACCGCTTGTCAGTGCCAGTGCCTGCCGGACGCGTAGTTCCCTGTGGTATAGCCCTTTTTCTTCCACATAACAAATCTGCCGCAGGATTTTGATGTTTTCATAGCTGCTTTCGCCAAAAACGGCATAATCGCCGGAACTGGGGAAGATGCGGGCGCTCAGGATGTTCAGCAGCGTGGTTTTCCCCGCACCGTTTCGCCCAAGCAAGCCATAAATTTTATTTGGCTCCAAAGTAAGCTGCAGCTGATCCAGCGCGGTGTATTTACCGAAGTTTTTAGAAAGTCCGGACAGCGTGATTACCGGTGTGTCAGTCATGGGTTTCACCCTCCTGTATCATTAGAATCAAGTCCTCTTTTGTGATAGCCAGTTTTTCCGCCTCCTGAATGAGTGCAGCTACATAGCTGTGGTAAAAATCCTGCTTGCGCTTTTTCAGAATCAACTCTCGTGCCCCGGTTTTCACACACATGCCAATTCCCCTTTTCTTGTAGACAATGCCGCTGTCCACCAAAAGGTTTACGCCTTTGGCGGCGGTAGCGGGATTGATGGAGTAGTGTTTTGCGAACTGGTTGGTGGAGGGTATCAATTCCTCCTCGGCTATTACGCCGGAAAGGATATCATCCTCCACAGAATCCGAAATTTGCAGATAGATACTTTTGCTGTCGTCCAGCAGTGCTTTCAAAACGACATCACCTCCAAATCACTTACTTGGTTAGTTGCTTGTGTAATTAACCATATAACAAAGAAACCAATTTGTCAAGGGGTTTTTATTTTTTTGAAGAAAAAGTTTT
>JAVBPP010000029.1:0-18125 GCA_031549535.1 Oscillospiraceae bacterium | reverse complement strand
CAAAACCCGCATTGCCCGATTCAAAGGGTTTTCAAAACTCTCCTGTCCGGGGTGCGGGGTTTTTGTAAACCGCTTCGTCTGGTTTATAGGGTTCTGAAAACCGGGGCTGTCCGGTTTATAGGGTACAGTTTAGAAAGCGTTATAAAAAATCAAGGAAAAGCTTTGCTGTATGGCTTTTCTGCAGATTTTTTATCTACGCTTTCTTTGGATATTGGTATTACTCCTGCATCAAATGGTAGCAGGGGTTTTGCAGGGTAAAATCCATACAGCAAAGCATTTCATCCCGCAAAACCTGCGACCATAAATGCAGGAGTAATAGTTAAAAGCTCCGTCCGCCGCCGCCGTGTGTGCTGCCGCTGCTGCTGGTGTGGGTGGAGCTTCCGCCTGAGCTGCCGGAGCTACTGTGGCCGCCTCCGGAAGGGGCGTCGTGCTGGATTTTGGTTCTGGTAACAGTGGAAGTAATGTAGTCGTTCCGCGCGATAGTGAGCCGGAAGGAATTGCTTTTTACATAGCCGCGCGGGTTTACCGCCGCTGAGCCGAGCTTGTTTCTTCCGCGCATGATGACCAGGGCGATGCAGGCCGTTACGATGCCGGCGAGAAGGGAAGCAATTGCCTTTTGTCCGGCGGTAAGGCCTGGGCGATTGTAGTGCGAGGGCGTATCATCCGGATATTCCGTAACAACGGGTGGGGGAGAGGCAAGCAACAACTTTGCGTCGGTTGCGATTTGTTCCCGCGCATAGCTGCTCAGGCGCTGCTCCGCCTTGGTTCCGCTGCAGATTACCGTGCAGCTTTCGTCATAGGCATTATACAGCAGTGCAACGCCCGCGTAGCTGCTTGCGCCTGTGCCGGTATTTTTATACTCCGGATGTCTCTGCAGCGCCTTTTTGAGCTCCGTTTGTGTATCCGGTGCTTCCACATTGACGGTAAAAATAAAAAAGTCGTTTGCATACTGCTTTTTGTAGCCGTGCATTTCTTTGTTTAGCGCTTCCTGCGCCCAGGAATCCAGGACACCGGCGTCATCTGCCACGCGGAAATTGGTATTCAGCTCCAGCGTTTCCTCCGCCAGAACTAAAAAACGTGCGGCTGCTGCCGGGTATCTTCCGCCGCGCAGAGCGCTGTCCACAGAGGAGTCGTACAAAATTTCATCGATGCGGGCGTCCGTGAAGTAGCCGATTGCCTTGCCTGAGGTGGAAATATAGCAGCTGCGCAGCTGTGTATTGATGACCAACAACAAGCCATCCGTTTGAAAGCCGTTGTAATCATAAAAGTCGTCGGCAAAGTCGGCGTCGCTTTTGTTCGTATCGTCGTCCGTCAACAGAACCAAAACTTCGACTTTGTATGCTTGGTAGAGCGCTTGCGCCTTACTTGTGAGTTGCTTCTTTTCATTTGCGGTGGCGAGGCCTGCGTCAATATAGACCTTATCATCCGGGTTGATGCCGTTTATGCTGGTGGTGGAGACTCTGGTAGTCGTTACTTGCTTCGTTGCCACTGTGGTCGCAGCGTAAGCCTGCACCGTAGTGAACATAACAAGGCACAATATAAGTAACAGGAGAGAGAAGTTCCGTTTCATAACAGCGATAACCCCCCGTACAGTAAGATACCAACCACGGCCGCGATGCCACAAAACCAGGCCGCGATGCGTTGTTTGCTCATGGGTAAATCTCCGACAATTTTTCCGCTTTGCCCGTTAATCATAAAGCTTAAAAATTCCCCATGATATTTAACGTTCAAAAGCCAAACCGGCAAAAGCGCATAGGCTGCTCTGCTCTGCGGCAAGGCATATTGCTCCTGGGAGACGGTGTAACCCGTAAAACCCGTAATTGTTTCCTGCAGCATGCCATGCATCGCGCCGGAAACGCGCTGCTGAATGCGCGGAAACACGCCGGCTGCATCTATATCATATTTTTCCCCGAAATAGCCGGAGAGGTAGGACATGTCAAAGGGGCGGATTTTGCTGTAATCGAATGGTTCCAAGGCATCCATGGCACGGTCATCCATCTTTTTAGAGCCATCTGCCGGAATGCCGGAAAAGCTCGCCTGCCCCTCCCGAATCACATGGTAATGGTCTGTTCGGGTTACGCGGTAGTCGCCCTCGATATGGCTGTGCACTGTTTTAGCCTTGGCCTGCAGTCCCCCCCAGGCGTTGCAGTCATAGAGCCAGAACGGCACATAGATACCGGTTAATTTTTCCAAAACTGCAGTATTGTGAAAGTAGCGGGGGAGCAAAGGCTTTTTCCGCAGGGAGTTTTTGTATATTTCTCCGGCCTGCTCCTTGCTGACGGCGAAGGGGATGACATAGGAGGGGCGGTAGACGCCGTCTAAACGCTGAGGAATAATCGTTGGGTTGTGGCAAAAAGAGCAGAAGGTCGCGGCGGTATTGGCGTCTGTGAGAACCTCTGCGCCGCAATCCGGACAACGGTAACCGCGGAAATCCTCTTCCTGCGATAAATCCTGCTGTATGCTGGGCTGTGTGCTCTGCTCCGCTTTTTGCTGCCAGGAGGCGGGGGTCTCATAGTCCGCCTGCGTTGGTTCCTCCCGTCCGCTGACCTCCTGCGACTTTACTGCGCTTTCATCAAAGGAACCGCGGCAAAACTGGCAGTTCATCCTCTGTGTTTTGGAATCAAACGTAAGCGGCGCACCGCATTGCGGACATTTATAAATTAAGATACTCATGGCAATAGTCTCCCCTGATTATAAGGCGGTTCCGCAATGCGGGCAAAATTTGGCGCTTTCACCGGAAACTTTTTTCCCGCAGGAGGAGCAAAACTGTTCCTCCGGGCGCTTTTTACCGCAGCTGATGCAAAAGTTTCCTTCATTCTGTTGCCCGCAGCTGCAATTCCAGATAAGCTTTTCCGGCTTTCTCTCGCCGCAGTTTGGGCAGAAAAAGCTCTCGGCTGCATTGTTTGCGCCGCAGGAGCAGCTCCAGCCCGGCGCGGTGGCCTGCGCCTGCTGCTGTGCTTGCTGCTGTATCTGCGCTTGGTTGTTGCGGCTCATTTCAGATAACCCGCCCGCATTCATGCCCATGCCAACACCCATGAAGCCCATCATGGAACCCGCCTCGTTGGAACCGGCCGCCTCAATGCCGCGCGCCACGCCGCCTTGGACATAGCCCTCACGGATGGCGGCATCCTGCAGCATGGCGCCCTGGTTTCGGATATCAATGAGCTTTTTGCTGTCCTCATCATAGCTTATGCTCTTTAAACCCACGGATTGCACCTGCATACCGCGTAGGCTGTTCCAATCCTCGTCCAGAATTTCACGCATGTATGTGGTGAGCTCAGCCGTTTTGGAGACGATGTGGGACGCGCGCACGCCGTCCGCCGACAGCTTGTTCAGCGCACCCTGGAACTCGCCCAAAAATTCTGAAAGATAGAGGGCTTGGAAGTCGTCCGCCGTCATACGCGGGCGGCTTTTGTCGATAACCTCGCTGTAAAATTTCAGCGGCTCTGTAATTTGAACAGAGAAGAAGCCGTGTGCACGAAAATACAGCTCGGCGTTGTAGAAATTATCAAAATAGTTTACTGCGTTCGTGGTGCCGAAGGGGATGTCACGCACCTCCTGCAGGTTTAAGAACAGCACCTTCTGGGCGGAGGAGGGGACGCCCGCAAACATAACGCGGCGGAAGGTCTCCTTCAGCGCGGGGCCGAACTCCCCATGGAACAGGGAGGGCATGGCAGTGTTATCCACCTTGTAGTAACCGGGCTCCGCCGTATAATCCACTACCTTACCGCCGTCGATGAGCAGCATGAATTGCTTATCATACACATGAATAACAGAACCGTTGGAGACCATGTCCTTGCTGCCTTTTTTGTTTTGGTTGCGGTTATCCTGCGGGCGCACCGTTACGCCGGGTGCGGCAACGGTGGAAGCACTCATTTCATCTGCCTCTATGACCTCCAGCCATTGGTCGGCAAGTCCCCCGCCGACAGCGCCTTTTATTGCTTGTATCAGTCCCATATTAGTACCCTCCTGCTTTATAATTCTATATCCAGTAAATCAGCCAGTGTTTTTCCAAAGATTTGCTCCTTGGCGGTTTCGGTGATCGCTAACTTTTCGATACACGCGATGGAATCCAGAATATAGTCCTCCCGCTTAAAAGGAAAGTCCAAGCCAAAAATGCTGCGGAATTCACCACTTTGCTTGATAACCGTGCACAGCTCCTCGTCAGAGAGAGTCCAGCCGCCGGGGATGCCGTCCGCGCTACGGTCAAAGATAGAAGTCCAGCCGGCATAAACCTGGTAGGGCAGCTCGCGGTGGTTGCAAATGACAGCCAGCGCCTCGCGGAAGAAATGGTAGCCGCCGATATGCTCCATGCTGAAACGAAGGGCGGGGAAATCCCAGGCGATGTCGTCAAACAAAAGCGGTTGATAGTCACTGATGCGGTGCCAGTGTATGCCGGTATGGAAGGAAAGGAACAGCCCCAAGTCCTGCGCGGCTTCATAAACCGCATAGGCCTGCTCACCTACAACAGAAAATTCCTGCGCTGCAGGATGCAACTTGATGCCGCGCAAGCCGAGCGAGGCAATATGAGAGACCTGCTCCTGCAGCTTTCCCGCTTCAAAATCCACCGTGCCGAAGCCGACCAGGGCGTCATCCCCGGCGATTTCATCGGCCAGCCAATCGTTTTGATTATAAGTAAGGCCTTCTTCCAAAAGCCGCTGTCGAAAGGGGGCGAAACAGACGGCCTTTGCAATCCCACAGGTTTTCATCAGCTGCTTCAATGCCGGCACAGTCCCCTGTGGGCGAACCTCGGCGGGGCAGACATGTGCGTGGTTCGCAAAAATTGTATATTCCATAAGCCACCTCCATTGTTTGAAATCAGTATACCGAAACTATGGAGAAATGTAAAGGCAATAAAAGGCCGAAGCTTCCAATCGTGGTGGAAGCTTCGGCCTTTTATTGCTTTAGGGTAACTGGGAAGAAATACTCTGAAATTTGGTTTTAGTTTGGTTCACTTTCTGCATCTCCGCCGGGGCGGGGGCATACCAGCCACGTTTTTGCATTTCAGAAAAAACGTTGCTCTGAATGCTTTGCTCCTCGCGCAAAATGTTTAAAAATTCATTCTTTAGAGTCTGGTTCACGCATTCGCAGGAATAGCTGTTGTATACGCCCGTGATATGCTTCTGAGAGGCGAGCACATCATCCATAATTTCCTGGTCCTGCATGGAAAAGTTTTGTTGTGTCATGTTGCTATCCTCCGTTAGTTCAAATATCCCATTAGGGCGTCAAAGTGCTTTCTGTGCTGGTTGGCGATTTGGGTGCACGTGTCCTTGATCGTCTGATCCTGTGCGACGCCGGCATAGCTGTGAAATTTTTTAATCAGCAATTGTTCGCAATTGAGCTGGTCTTCCAGCGCCTTGAGCTCTTCCGAGGTTAAATTTGCCACAAAAAATCCTCCCTTTAAAAATGATTGGTATCATACCAATCCCCATTAAGAATACTTCCTGCAAAATTCGGCAAGAGCGCATACACGAAACGCCCGTTACCGAATTTTGCAAGTATTCTAAAAGGTGATTGGTATCAGAAGCAATAGGGCTTCTGCTTTTTAGTCTAAAGCAAAAAGGGGGAAATATACGGTTCGAAAATAATAAATTCCGCAAAGCCTTTTTATGAAAGCCTTGCGGAATACCGGGCACTATTTCTATTTTGTTGCTTTTCTCAAAAAGAAATCCTCGACTACCTCTGGAATGTGACAAAGCGCGACATTTTCCCGGCGCATACAGACGATGAAGTCAGCCATAACTTGCACCTCAGGTGTAAGATTGGCATTGCAGAACAAGACTTCCCCGGTTACAGCATCGCTTACTTGCATGCCGTAACACATACGAAACGCAGAATCCTCAACGTTTTCCTCTAAGAAAATTAACTCGTAGTGGTAGCTTGACAAAACATCACACTCCAAAACCGGTTTATAATTTGTTTATGATTATAAGCGAAGTGTAAATTTTTGTCAATAGAAAAGACATAAATCAACAAAAAACAATGTATACAAACTGTATACTATTTTTCAAAGAGATAGACCCTAGATTCATAGGGCTTGAGCAAAATTGTGTTTCCGGTCACAGCGTTTTGTTCATAGTTGGAGAGCAGCAATTTCCCTTGAGAGAGCGAAAAGCCTTGCGGCGCTTGAAACTCCACAGACTGCTCGCTGAACGAGTTGATAATCAGCAGCCGTGTTCCCTCATATTCCCGCTCATATACAAAAAGGGAATCGCTGTTTGCGGAATGCTCTTGATACTTACCGTATATAAATACAGGATAACGGCCTCTTAAAAAAATTAATTTTTTATAGTGATGCCAAATGGAATTTTGATCCTGCTGTGCGGAGCTGATGTTGACTTCTTTGTAATTGGGATTGATATAGAACCAGGGTTTTTCCGCCGAAGTAAATCCGGCGTTCTTCTCGGGGCTCCACTGCACCGGTGTGCGTGCATTGTCACGCGAGGCATATTTTGCACGGCGCATGATGGATTCATGCCGAAACCCAAATTTGCGGAATAGCTTGTAAGTGTTGATGGTGGAGACATCCTCATACATAGAAAGCTCCGGTAGCTCAATATTCGTCATACCAATTTCCTGCCCTTGATAAATAAAGGGGGTGCCGCACTGGCAGAAATACATGGTGGCGAGCATTTTGCCGCTTTCCACCCGGTATTTTAGGCTGCCATAGCGGTTGATGATGCGCGGCTGGTCGTGATTCTCAAGATAAAGTGCATTCCAGCCCTTGCCGTAAAGCTTGTTTTGCCAGTTGGTATAAACCCGTTTGAGTTTTTTCAAATTAAACGGCAGCATCACCCAGCTGATGAACAGGCAATCGGCCTCCATGTGCTGAAAGTGAAACATCATATTAAGGGTCTGCTTCTCATTTTCCTCCACAAAGCTTAAGGCGAGCTCCGGCGTCATCATCGGCGCTTCTCCGACGGTCATAACATCGTAGTCGTCCAGCACCTTGCGGTATTCGCTCAGGTACTCATGCAAATGCGGCCCGCTTTTATAATGCTCCATTCCGCGGGCGACAGGCATCAGCGGAAAGCCGTTCGGCAGCCCCTCCGCCTTGGATATATAGGTGATGACATCCTCACGGAAGCCATCCACCCCCATATCCAGCCAAAAGCGCATGATGGCTTTGATTTCCTCGCGCACTTTGGGATTATCCATATTCAAATCCGGCTGTTCTACGGCAAACAGGTGCAAGTAATACTCATCCAGATTTTTGTCATATTCCCAGGCCGGGCCGGGGAAGGTGGAGAGCCAATTGTTCGGCGGCTTTTTGCGCCCCTTGCCTTTGCGCCAGATGTAATAATCGTGGTAGGGGTTATCTTTAGACTGCTTGCTCTGCAAAAACCACTCGTGCTGATTGGACGTGTGGTTGATGACCAAATCCATAATAATGCGAATTCCGCGCGCGTGTGCCTGCGCGAGCAGCTCCTTAAAGTCCTCAAGGGTGCCGTATTCCGGCGCAATGGATCGGTAGTCCGCAATATCATAGCCGTAATCCTTTTGCGGAGACTTATAAATGGGGGAGAGCCAAATGGCGTTTGCGCCCAACTCCCGGATATAATCCAGCTTTGAGATAATGCCGGGAATGTCACCGATTCCGTCTGCGTTCCCGTCACAAAAGCTGCGCGGCCAGATTTGGTAAACCACCATTTCCTTGTACCAGTGCTTTTTGATTTCCGCCATAGTGTTCACAGCCTTTCAATTTATAGAACTATCATAGCATGAGAAGGAATTGCCTGTCAAACGAAGCATATTTATCCGATTTGCAGACATACATTTATTCTGGGTGATACGATGATAATTCGATTTCGGAAGATACAAGTTTTTGCGTTCCTTTCCTTTGCCTTGCTGATTTCTCTTGCGTTGGGGCTGCAAATGCAGCTGATCACAGTGAATCTGACTGTGGAGCATATTCCGGAGAACCCTCTGCCGATTGTGATGTACCACCAATTGACTAAAGATACAAACCGTACAGGAATGTATACAATTACGGTGGAACAGTTTGAGAGGGATCTTAAATTTTTACAGGAGCAGGGCTATCACACCATCAAGGTGGAAGATCTGCTTGCCTATGTGAACAACGGCATTCCGTTGCCGGAAAAACCAATTATGATTACCTTTGACGATGCGTATGAAACGGTTTACAGCTATGCCTACCCATTGTTGCAGCAATATAATTTCTGTATCATTCTTTCCGTCATCGGCAGCGTAACAGAAAATTTTTCTCAAATTGAGGACCATAATCTGCGCTACTCCTACCTCACATGGAAAGAGGCGAAGGAGATGGCTGCAAGCGGGCATGCGGAGCTGCAGAGCCATAGCTATGATTTGCACAAGCGCGAGGGGGGCAGGGTAGGGGCAAAAAAGAAACGCTCGGAATCCCGGGAGGAATACCAGAGCGTTCTCTATGCTGATTTAATGCGCATGCAAGACGCCGTGTTTGAGAACACAGGCTATTGCCCCAGCGCGCTGGCCTATCCGTTTGGGGAATGGTCAGAGGAATCGGCAGATATTCTGCGCGAGGTTGGGCTCAAGGCGGCGTTTACCTGCGAGGAAAAAATCAATAAAATGGAGACGGAGGATGTGGATTGGCTCTATCGCCTGCGCCGCTTTAACCGGGCGTCCGGCAAAAGCGCGGAAAGCTTTTTTGCAAGGCTCGGAATTGGCTAAGAGCCTTATGTACCCGGTGTATCCGCTTCGCCTTCCTCTGCGCTGTCCGGGGTGTTTTCAAATTGGGTAATAAACTGATAGGCCTCCTGCATGCGGCGCTGTGATTCTTTGAAAAACTCATCCGCGCGTTTGGCACGCTGCTTGTTTTCCTCTTCAATCTCCTGCGCTTGCGTCTGTGCGGCGTCAATAATCAGCTGCGCTTCTTTTACAGCTTCGCTCTTAATACGGTCAGCAGATTCTTGGATTTCAATGATAGTCTGCGCTATAATCTGGCTGGTATGCTCCAGCGTTGGCTTGCCGGTGCTGTCGGCTTGCCTTAGCTGCTCGGCTTCTTCCTGCGCCTGCTGCAGTTGCAGTTGAAGAGATTGCGTTTCCTGTGTCATTTGATAGACCTTGTCTGTCAAAACAGAATTGGCCTCCTGCAGAACACGGCGCTCCTCGCGCAGCGTATCCACCTGCTCCTGCGTCTGCTGGACCAGGTTTTGCAGCCCATCGATTTCCTGCTGCAGCTGCTCGTTGCTCTGCCGTGCCTCTTCCAGGGAGCCTTCCAACTTCATCAGCGCTTCTTCCGCGCCCGGAATTGCATCGGCCGCTTGCCCTTCCAGCGCTTTTTGCAGGCCTGCATTTTTTTCCAGCGTGCTGTTGTATTCAGAGAGTAAAAACGCGATATAGGCATCGGTCTCCGCGATGTCATAGCCCTCCGGGCTGATGGTAAACAAATCCTTATGAGACAAGGAATCACCCACTTGTTTTTTTCTATATTTTACCATAGCTAACAGAAAAGTCAATTCAATTCGGGCAAGAAAAAGGGACAAGCTACCGCAGAAAGCGACGGTTTATTTCAGTTTATCCCGATACTTGACACGATATGCCATATAACTACCGCCGAAAATAAGCGCGGCAAGCGGAAGGAGGGGCAGCAAAAGCAACAGAATCAAAACACAACATAGGATAATTCCCTTACCCTTGCGGCTGGGCCTCACCGTCTCGATTTTCTCCTGTTCGGGCAAGCCGGCGCCGCTCTCCCCCTCGGGGTAATAGGGCATAATCGGCAAATCCGCCTCATAGGCATCGAAGCCATTTTTCCAAAGCAGCGGCTCAATCATATCCTTAATGGTTGGGCGAATCTTCAGAATATTTGCGATGGGGATATGCAGGGCTTGCAGCAGGGAATCCAGAATGTTCAAAAAACCGACGGTAATTTTATAATAGGCGGATTCCGGTGGGTGCTTGCGCTCTCCTGCAAACAGGCTCAGCACAATGCCGATGACATGGTTCACCACCAAATCGTCTGCGATATCCGCATAGTCCCGCTTGTTTAGCCCGGTCTCTTTCTTCGTCCAGCGGGCAACGGTTTTTACCTTTAGCCTGCACAAAAGCCTGGCAATCGGTTTGATGAGCCAGCCAAATTTATATACCAGCTTCGGCTTAATGCTGATGGCAACCGCCTTGTAAGCCAGCGCATCCACGTCACGCGCGGCGGTAAAAATCATATCGCGGATGACGCCGATTAAATGGCTTTTCAAGTATTCCTGCAAATTCTCGCCGCCTAAATCAAAGGGGACGGGCTGTGTAATCAAGTCACTGTGCACATGCACCGTGCCGTTTGCTGCGTCAAAGCAGACGGAGCGCATGGCGGCAGGGTAGCCCACGAGCGATGCGCCGCAGATGTCATACAGCACATTCCCGCGGGGGGATTGCCCGGCGGAAATGTCGTGAATATGCGTATGGCCTGTAAACATGAACTGCACACCCAAATCCGCCAACCAGGCAACCATGGCCTTGTGCTCTTCGTTGATGTCGTTCTTTCCAATCAACTCATACATCGGGGATGGGGCAATCAAGGGGTGGTGCGTCATGGCGAGTAACAGCTGCCCCTCCTGCTGCGCCGCGGCGGTTTGCCGTTCAATCCAAGCGCGGTGTGCTTCGTCCAGTGGCACATCGTCATTGATTGCAAGCAAACGATAGCCCTCCGCCAGCTGGGCACAATAAGACATGCCTTCTTGGTAAACGCTCAGGCTCTGTTCCGGGCCAAACTCCTTATACATATCGAACAGCTGCTTGCGTTTCACAGCCGGAATGCGGATGGTTTCGTCGCCTTGATAGCCCGTGGTCACACCACTCTCGTTATAGTCGTGCGTAGCGGTGATGACAAAAACACGCTTACCGCGCAGTGCCAGAGAGCGCAACAATTCTATGAACTCCCGGTGACTGCAAACCTCCCCGTTATTGGTCACATCCCCGGAGAGCAGCACAATATCACCGCGGGTATCCGCAGCAATTTGGTCAAACGCGGCCTCCAGCAAAGGCGCACTTTGGGTGAGCAGCTTTTGGCTGCGCATGTTCGCGGTATCATAGGCTGCGCCCTCTGTGCCGATTTTGGAGGAGTAATAGTGTGTATCCGTGATAACTGTCACCGTCAACGGTGATTTCGCTATATATTTCATGCGTTACGCTCCGCAATTTGCAATAGGTTTTTATAGCTGATGGCCATGGATTCCTTCGGGTCAATATCGCAGCGGTCCTGCTCAATGACGATGGCGGCAACATCCTGCGCCTTACAAGCATTGTAGCAAGCGTTAAGGTTTAGGTTGCCCGTACCGACTTCTGTAAACTTTGGCCCGTCCGCCGTAAACTGATAATCTTTAAAGTGGCAGACGTCAATCCGCCCGGCGGCCTTATTGATATAATCCACCGGGTTTACGCCGCCGTATTGCAGCCAGTAGGTGTCTAAAATAAAGTGCAGATGTTCCGGCTTTGTGTCCTCCATCAAGATATCCATCGTGCGGCGGCCGTCAATGCGCATAAATTCAAAGGCGTGGTTGTGATATTGAAACTGCATGCCAGCCTCATGCAGCTTTTGCCCCACTTCGCGGATTTCCTGCAAAAAGGCATCCACACCCTCTTTGCTATAACGGTAAAGATCCGGCATACTGCCGATGCCGATATTGTTGCAGTGAATCATTTGATGTTCCTTAATAACCGTATCTGTATCATTTTTCAGCCGATCATAATTGATATGGGTCACGCAGACATCCATATTGTATTTCTCCACAAGGTAGGCGACTTTTTCCTGCGGGATAGGGCCAATGCCGGAAATTTGCACCGTGTGAATACCGATTTCGTTCAGGTAACGAAAGGTTTCTTCCGTATCCTCATAGGTTTTGATATAGTCGCGCAGGGTATAAAGCTGTGCGCCAAGCTTGGGGTATGTCATAGTCTGCTCCTCCTTGTTAAACGTTCCATAAAAGTGTACCATTGAACCTATAAAAATGCAACCGAAAGAATGGGTTGTTCCATGGCAATTGGTAGCCGAGTGAGTGTTTTGACATTTCTCGGCAGATGCAAGATGTCACTGAATACAGTATTTCTGACGTTAGGGAAGCTCTAAAAACCTATGCTGAGCAAATTTTGCGGCGTGAAAACGCCAGGCTTTTCGCGGTTTTACGCCGCAAAATTTTATGCGAATCTTAATTTTTATACCAATCACCATTAAGAATACTTCCTGCAAAATTTGGCAAGAGCGCATACATGAAACGCTCGTTACCAAATTTTGCAAGCATTCTAAAAGGTGATTGGTATTAGAGGTTCCCGCTATGCACTGGATGGTGTCTGTGAATCAGGCCTATTGCGGGGGAGCCTGTCTGCCACGAGGACAGTAACAACGATACAGGCAATCCAAAACAGAAAAAACGTACGGTAACCGGAAGCCCAAACCGTTGGAGAGAACCCCATCATGACGCGGGACCCCAAACCGATGGCCAGGCAGAAGACGGCAAGGAAACGGTTCGCAGGATTTCGGATTAATTGAAACAGGGAATGCAGGATGGAAGCGAGCAGAAGCAGGTACAGGCAGTCCCATACGGCGTGGAATTGATAGACCGCATGCTGCAGGCGATAATGGGTTTGCCCATCCAAAAGGGCTTGGAACAGCAAAGTATCCCCAAACAGCAGACGCCCCCCTGCGGACAATAGGACAAAAGCCACCGGCACAAAAGCAAAGATACGGGTAAAGACAGAGGTCTTCTGTTTGCATGCGGCAATAAAAAGAAACAGTGTGAATACAAGGAAGGCAATGCCTGCATACCGTAATTCCAGCGATAAGCAATACCATGTGGATGAAAAACCGAGATCCAGCTTTTGCAGGATGGTTAAAACGGAAAATGTGGGGAAATAGCGGCCGGATTCCCGCAGCATTCTGGAGTTATCACCGCTGGTGTTTGCATGATATAGGTACACAAGAAGCAGGGCGACCGTTACTTCCTGCAACATGAGAACGATGGGTGCTGTTCTGTGTTTGTAGACATAATAAAGAATCATAAAGCCCAGAATGCCGAACAAAGCCGCGCCGAGCTGCTGCATATGCACCGCATATCCCAGCGCCGGAAAGCTGAATAACCAGAGGAAAGGGTCGATTGTTTGCCTTTCAGCAGTTGCACAGCGGGGAACAAAGCGGCAGCCCCACAGGTTGCAGCCCATAGGTAATTTAAAGTTGTCGCGATAAATCCGGCGTCAACGGCCACCATAGCGGGGAAAATGAGAAGGATGCAAAGGATACAGTTTTTCCTCCGGGGATGTTCGGACGGAAGCATTGCGGAAAGAAGCCAGGCAAAGGCCGTCAGTACAAAGGGGTTCAATACCCGCCAAACCCAATGATGTTTTGCGCAAATATAAGTAAGTGCGTCCGTTGCCAAGCGAGAACTTCCGGAAAGAAATTGGGTAAAACTTTTTTCGCTGGCTATTTTTGCAAAGACAGTATCATCGCTCCAGGCGACGGGCAAAAAAATATGAACAAGCAGGGCGCCGAAACATAAACAGAAAAAAGGCGCATATTCAGACCGTAGCAACCGTGCCCAATTCAGTTTATTTATGGGGGTTCCCTCCTTTGTTGGAGTAATAGAAGCGGCCTTTAGTGAAACTTCACCCGAAAAATTCGGCGAAAATGCCGTTGCATACGGCGCAAATAGAGGGTGATAAGTTGTGTTAGGGCGATGTCATATGCAACAAAGGCAATGCTACCCAGGCCGAGCAGCACGAGGGCGCTCCAGCGGCCAAATTGCTCCATATCGTCCAGCTTAACGCCCAAAAATCGAATGAGGACAAAATAACTCAGAGAAACACTGCCGAAAAAAAGCAAAAGCTTACATAGCCAGCCCTGCCAACGCGTTAATCGGGATTCAAGAACGGCCTTTACAATCGGGTAATAACCAAATAGGGAAACATATAAAAAAGAAACCTCTTTGTTGAAAAGTATCAACAGAGAGAGCACCGATACAGTGGCATACACAGCAAAGGCCCATTTTTTATTCAGCTCAATCACAATCAAACAAACCAAGACTCCTGTCGCAGCAGGTAAGGCGTATTCCATCATAGGAAAGATGCTTACGCTTGCAAGCAGCGCAAGAGAAAGGGCGGCTGCCATACCGCCCAATGCAATCGAAAAGCTTTGTTTCATAGTATCTTCTCCCGTCAACAGCAGGGAATCAAATCGCCGCCCATGCATTCACAGCAGCAGTCTGCGCATATCAGCCCCTCGCAGATTTCGCAGCCGGAGCAGCCGCGGTTACCCGTGCGGCGGGAGGTGCGAAAGCCGCCTGCGCTGTTTTGTTGCATTGCGTCATAGGCGGCGCGGTACTCGGCGTTTTGCGGCTCCATCGCTGCGGCATGCTGAAAATGTTCCATAGCCTGCTCCAGCCAGCCCCTGCGGTGGCAGATGGTTCCCTTCAAAAAATGCCATTCCGCGCCCCGCCGTTCCTGCGGAATGCCATCCAACAGCAAAAGCGCGTCCTCGATTCGCCCGGCTTGGATTTTTTGGCGGATATCGGTGTATTCCGAAAAGACGCCATCGCTTGCCCGGCTCTGGTGATAGCTGCCGGAGCTACCGCGGCTTAATATAATGGTATCGTAGGCGTCATTGATAGCGGTAAGGCGTGCCTCGGCGCTGGAATCGCCGTTTTCGCCGTCCTGTGTAATTTCACGAGCCTTTTCCCGATATGC
Organism: Oscillospiraceae bacterium; assembly: GCA_031549535.1. Lineage (GTDB taxonomy): Bacteria > Bacillota > Clostridia > Oscillospirales > Acutalibacteraceae > JAVBPP01. The sequence goes on along the minus strand of JAVBPP010000029.1, from coordinate 3,458 downwards.
CTGACGAATCTCCTCGTCGCTCGCGTTGTTGTGTACACCTAAAATCTCATAGGGGTTGTTCATCCGCCTGTTCACCACCGTTGTTTTGTTTGTTCAGCACCTGCTGCATGGCCTGCTCTAAGCCGTCATATAAAATATTCTCTAAAATAGGCTGAAACCGCAGTAGCTTCAGCTGCTCAAAGGCGTGAACCGCCTCTGCAGCGCTACGATGCAGAAGCTGGGTGCAGTAGACGCTCCACTGTGCCCCATCATATAACACGCGCTGCGCCTTTAGCGGGTTAAAGCTTCCGGTTTTGCTATCCTTTTCCAAATCGTCAACCGAATCTATTAAGTATACCCAGCGACCGATACAGTAGCCAAGGCGCCGCAACTGTCGTTGCTGCTCGCCGCAGGCACCCAGGGAAAACAGGTATCCTAAAGCCTCTGCGGAAGGGTCACACGCGGCGTCAATGCCCGTGCCGGGGTTTTGTTCAGCCGTCCGCTGCTGCCGCATAGCGCGGCGAATCAATTCCTCGCAGCGCGGTGCGCGTTTTGCCGCTTTGCGGTGCGGCAGAAGAAAGAGGGGATATAGCAGAAAAAGCGCAGCTTTTTTATATAATACGCTGTCCTGCAGCCCATCGCGCAGGCGGTAAAACGCGGTGATAATAACGGCATCTGCGCAGGCGTCTATCCAGGCGTTTCGCTTACAGCCCATACACTTTTTGGCCGGATTATAGGGGCAGGAAAGGCGCGTGAACGCCGCGGGCTGTTCGGTCGCCGCCATACGCAGCAGGGCGAAAAAGCTGAAGTCGTAACTCAAAAGCAGCTGTGCAAAGGGGCCGTAATGCCGACCCAGGCTGTGGCAAAGGGAACAATATACGCCCTTATATATCTCATATTCACGCAGCTTCATCTCAGGCTTATAAGCCCGTACATATCCCAGCACTGTTTCACCTGCCCGTTGGACGGAAATTCATCAAATTATAGTATATCGAACGGGAAATTGCTTTCCGTGAACATATTGTAAATTTTATCCGCCACATCAGCAGGCGCGCAGTCATTTTCTACACGGGCGTCCGCATAATGGGTATATAGGGCGGCTCGTTCCCGGTATAACGCCTCCAAGTTCTGGGAAAGTGGGCGGTTTTCTTTCGGCAACAGTGGTAAAGCTCGTTGGAGCCAGAAGATTCTGCCTGTGTTTTGCAGCTGCTGCATGGCTTCCGGCAGCAGAACACTGCCGCCTCCTGTGGCAATCACAACACCCTGCCGCAGCGCGAGCTCCGCCAGGATACACCCTTCTTCGCGCCGAAACGCGCTTTCGCCGTAACGCGCAAGGAAGTCCGCCGGGGTTATGCCGTGTTTTTGTGTGAATACTGTGTCACTGTCCAGGCATTTCCGACCCAGTTTAACGGCAAGCAGCTGCGCGAGTGTGCTTTTCCCTGCGCCCGGCATACCGATGAGCACAAGATTTTGCTTTTGGGCGGAAAGGGTATGAATCAGCCACGACAGTTGTGTTTCCGAAACGGCTTCCCCCAAAAAAAGTTCATGCGTATAGACCGCCTGCGCGGCGAGCATAGGCAAACCGTTGCAATGCCGGATACCGCGTGCGTCTGCCTGCAGCAGCAGCCGGGTGCGCAGGGGGTTGTAAATCAAGTCCAGCACAGCCTTGCAGCGCGGCAGGGCATCCAGCGATAACGGGGTTTCGTCCATATGAGGAAACATGCCAACAGGCGTTGCTTGCATCAGAACCGTGGCGTGACGATACTTTACAGTCTCCTCAAAACGCACGGCTCCGTTGCGCGTGACCATTGTGACACTCTTTGCGCCGCTGTCTTTGGCAAGTGCCTGCGCTGTAGTCGCCGCGCCGCCGCCGCCGAGGATGGCGACATCCTCCCCCCGCAGCGTAATGCCGGCATAACGCAGATGAAAGCGCAGAGCTCGATAATCCGTATTGTCCGCAACGAGTTTTCCGTCCCGCAGCAGCAGGACATTTGCATTCCCGGTTTTTTGCACCGTCTCGCTCCGCTCGTCGCAATAAGGCAACACTGCTTTTTTATAAGGGATGGTAACATTCAACCCCGCGAAAGAACGCTTTGTCAAAATTTCCGCAAGCGCATTTCCGTCGCACGGAATCAGCTGATATGCTGCATTGCCGAGCAAGGTGTGCAGTTCCCTTGACCAGCTGTGGCTGAGGTTTGCGCCGAGTAAGCCGTAACGAAGCGCTTCACAGGACATAATCACACATTTTCCTTTACAAGAAAACTTTGGGTTGTTATAATCTGCTTATTAGTCCGCCAATGAAAGCTTGCCAGAAGATTGGTGAGGGTTTTTGCCGTCAGTCAAGGCGGACGACGCGGCTTTACTGTCGTAAAGCAAGGAGGACAACGCAGGCTGACGGCGAAAATACCACCAAGCTTTGGCAAGGTTTCGTTGGTGGACTAATAATTGAGAATAGGAGGTTATTCGAATGATTGTAACCATAGAATCCGCACAGCGTTACGCGTCTATCAACACACTGGGTGCGGAATTGTTTGCCTTTGGCAGTAAGCAGCCCCGGCAGGAGTATCTCTGGCAGGGCAATCCGGAGGTTTGGTCTGGGCGCTCGCCGGTGTTGTTCCCCGTTATCGGCAGGCTGCTGGATGACAGTTACTGCTATCAGGGCAAGGCATATAAGCAGGATAAGCACGGCTTTGCCCGCAAATCGGAGTTTCGTCTGGCGCAGCAAACGGCGGACAGCGCAAGCTTTACGCTGGAAAGCTCGCCGGAAACGCAACGGGATTACCCCTTTGATTTCATCTTAACACTGCACTACGCCATTGACGACAGCGGCCTTACCGTGACACATACGGTGGATAACCGTTCCCGGGGGAGTATGTATTTTTCTTTGGGCGCACATCCGGGTTTTCAATGCGAAATCGGGGATTATCTGGAGTTTGAGCAAGCCGAAACGGTTCAGACCGAGCGAATCGATGCGGACGCCTATTTGTTGCCGGAACGTTTTCCGCTTTTGGACAATGAAAAGAAACTCGTCATTACCAAGGATATTTTCGCCCCGGATGCCGTTATTCTTTCCGGGCTGTGCTCGAAAAAAGTGACGCTTAAGAGTGACAACCACACAAGGGAGTTGGAGTTTGCTTTCGGTGATGCGCCTGTGTTGGGATTGTGGGCAAAGCCCGGCGCAAGTTATGTTTGTATTGAACCCTGGTTTGGCATCAATGACAGCCGGGAGAAAAAGGCGGATATCAGCGAAAAGCGGGAAATTGTAACCTTGGAGGAGGGCAAACGCTTTTCTTACAAATGGACCGCAACCATAAAATAAAGGAGTTTGAGCCATGATTCGCAACAAGGTCGAAATTCAAAAGGATATCCAGGTCAATATGCGCGGGGGAGAGGGCACGGTCATTTTAGAGCGCCTGCTCAACGGCGAGGAAGAAATGCTGGGGAAGGGGCGTGTGTTTTCCCGCATTATCCTGGAGCCG
>JAVBPP010000015.1:0-13883 GCA_031549535.1 Oscillospiraceae bacterium | reverse complement strand
AAAGTGTCGTGAGACGGTACTCCATTGTGAAGTTCAAGGTTTAGTTTTTCCTTAAACCATTCTTTTTTAGACTTACAGTAATGCTCTATTTGATACCATGCTTCGCATTCCGCTACCACCGCGCAGATCGTCAAGATGACTACTTCGTAGAGTTTATGCCGAATTTTCCATACTTGCCTTGGATCGGTGATGTTTTCCAGCTCTTTTTGTATCATTTTTTATCGCCCGATACCATTATATCATAATGCTGGAATTCTATATTTCTTTTCACTCATTATTATTACAATTTTTCATGCGTCAGCCGTGAGGCTCTGTCTCAAATCGCTTGTAAACCCGGTTTGCGCATGCTATACTGATTTCTCAAGAATAGAATACGGAGGAACATTCCTATGGATCGAAAGACACGCATGCACTACGAGGATGCGGTGGAGGAGATGCTGGAACAGCTGGAGGCACTCTGCTACGAACGCCTGGGTGATTTATCCTGCACAGCCTATATCACAAAGGAGCCGGTACCCTTTGCACAGAGAACAAGCGGTACCCAAAAGCAGCTCAAGGAGGGTGATGTTTGGGCGGAGGAAGTGTTTGACTGCGCCTGGATGCATATTACCGGAGAGCTTCCGTCTATTGCGCAGGAGGAGTTGGTGTTTCTCATCAACTGCGGCGGCGAGGGCTTGATTTGCGACAGTTACGGCACAGAAAAACAGAGCATCACCTGCTATGCCTCTGACTTCAGCCCGGAGTTGGGGAAGCCGGAGAAAAAGGTGGTGCTTTCCGAAGGTCTGGTGGTTGACGGGAAGGTTGATTTTTGGATTGACGCGGCTGCAAACGATTTGTTTGGGAAGATGAAGGAAGATTCCCGTTTCGCCCTGCTTTGTTGCGCCCGGCAGCAGACGGAAATCCGAAATCTGTTCTACGACGTGCAGCTGCTTTACGGCGTCTATACCATGAACGATGACGGCGCGTGGGAAACACAGATACTTGAGGCGTTGAACGCCATTGCAGGGGAGATACAGAGCCTGACGGAGCAGGCCGCCAAGGTTCACCGCGCGGCGCTGGCACCGTTTCTCGCCGAAAAGAACGAGGGTGAGGTGTTTCATTATTCCGCGATGGGGCACGCGCACCTGGATTTGGCGTGGCTCTGGCCGATTCGCGAGAGCAAGCGCAAGGGCGCACGTACCTTTGCAACGCAGCTGATGAACATCAAGCGCTACCCCGATTATGTATTCGGGGCTTCCCAGGCACAGCTGTATGATTGGGTGAAAGAAAGCTATCCCGCGCTGTATGCGCGTGTGAAAGAAGCGGCAAAAGGGAAGAACTGGGATGTACAGGGCGCGACCTGGGTGGAGATGGATTCCAACCTCATCTCCGGGGAGAGCATGATGCGCCAGTTTTTCTACGGCAAGCAGTTTATGCAGGAGGAATTTGGGCAGGAGATGAAAATCTTCTGGGTGCCGGATAGCTTCGGCTATTCCGCCTGCATTCCGCAGGTGATGGCGCTGGCAAATGTGCCCTATTTCCTGACGCAGAAAATGAGCTGGAACACCGTCAATAAATTTCCGCACCACTCCTTCTGGTGGCAGGGCTTGGATGGCACGAAGGTGCTCGCCCACATGCTGCCGGAGAGCACCTACAATTCCCCCGTGCGCCCGGACTATCTGACCATGGGTGAAGAGAACTATATGGAACGGGAGATTTCAAGCCACGCCATGCAGCTGTTTGGCATAGGCGACGGCGGAGCGGGCCCCGGCTTTGAGCATATTGAGCGCGCGCTGCGTTTGGCGGATTTAAAGGGTATGCCAAAGGTGAAAATGGAAAAGAGCATGGACTTTTTCAAGGCCTTTGATGACGGGAAAACACCCTACCCAACCCACAGCGGGGAATTGTACCTGGAGCGCCATCGCGGCACCTACACCACCCAATCCAAAAATAAAAAATACAACCGAAAATGCGAATTTGCCCTGCGCAATTATGAGTTGCTTGCATCCCTGGCGCTGAAAAATGGCCTAGAGCTGCCGATATCAAAGGAAGAACTGGATATCATATGGAAGGAAGTGCTGCTCTACCAGTTCCACGATATCTTGCCCGGCTCCTCCATCAACCGTGTGTATGTGGAGAGCGTTGCTCGCTATGAAAGCCTGCTCGCGCAGTTGGAGCAGGGGATAGAACGTTTGCTTTTGCAGCTTGTCGGCGGGGAGACGGCGGTGAATTTGAATGCCTTCCCCTATAGCAAAACGCTTTCCTACGGCGGAACATGGTATCGCTGTAGCATCCCCGCGCTGGGCTTCACCAAAATTACAGCAGGGGAGGCGCTTAGCGCCTTTGCGGCAAAAGCGGATGAGAACAGCATCGAAAATGACAAACTGCGCGTCGTTTTTGCGCAGGGCTGCATCGTGAGCCTGTTTGACAAAACACTGAACCGCGAGTTTGTGGCCGAGGGCGGAACCATGGCGCTGTTAACTGAATACCCGGACGAGGGTGACTGCTGGGATATCAAGCCCACCGACTATTATCAGCGCGACAAAACAGACGCCGTCTGCACCAGCTTCTTGACTGGAACAAATGGTGCCGAGGCTTATGCCCAGGCAGAATATACTGTCGGCGCAAGTAAGGTTGTGCAGCGCTTCACCCTCACAGACGGGAGTGCGCTGCTGGAGGGCGATTTGGATATTGACTGCAAGCAGGAAAACGCCATGCTGCGCATTGCGTTCCCGACTGCACTGCAAACAGGGGTATGCAACTTCAACATCCAATTCGGTCACCTTGCCCGCGCAACAACGGAGCATAATTCCGTAGAGCAGGCGCAGTTTGAGGTTTCGGGTCAGAAGTTTGTGGATTTGTCAGAGCAGAGCTGCGGTCTTGCGCTGCTCAATGACTGTAAGTATGGCTACCGCTGCAAGGGCGGTCTAATGGATATGGATCTCATCCGTTCCCCCAAGGGCGGACCGGGCAGTGCGGTGGACCAGGGCAAACACAGTGTGCGCTATGCGCTGCTGCCTCATGCAGGTGAGCTCGGGGCCGAGGTGTATCACGAGGCTTATCTGCTGAACAACCCGCTGCGTGTCGTGGAGGGCAAAGCGGCCTGCGGCGCACAGGCGCAGAGCCTGTTTTGTTGCGAGAACCCGAATATCGTGTTGGAATCGGTGAAAATACCGGAGGATGGCAAGGGCTTGATGGCAAGGGTTTATAACGCGGGCAGCAAGCCTGTAACGGCAAAAATCGGCTTTTCGGGCTATACGGTGCAGGGCAAGGCGGATATCATGGAGAACCCTCTCGAGGAGGTCGCGGAGGATACCGTAACGCTGCCGGGGTTCGGCCTTTGCAATCTGCGTCTAATAGACAAATAGTGAATGATTTGCAGGATGGGTGGAAAAAAGCTTCAAAAATTACTATTTTCGGCGGCTTTTTTTCACTGCATCTTGTAGAAAAACGCTATTGTTTTTCTGGATAGGAGTGCTATAATCTATTTCATAACGCACCGGAACAGGGGGTGGGCAGATGGACAATATGCTGCAAATTATTGTGGCTGCAGACAAAAAAGAACGCGAAAACACCCAAGCGCTGGAACAGCACAAGTCAGAGATTTTCCAGAGCCTGCAGGAAAAAAAGGAACAGATATTTCGGGAGCATGAGGCCGCCGCCAGGGCGGAGATAGAAACAATTCGGCAGCGCGAAATGCAAAGTGCCGACAAGAAAATTGCAAAACTGAATGAACGCGCAAGTATTGCAATGGCTGCTCTTGAGGCACAAAAAGCACAGAATACCGAGCCTTGGGCGGATGAAATCGCAGGCAGAATTCTGAAAAGAATCAATTGAATAGCAAAACAGGATATTCCTTTCATGCGGGAAACGAGATACCCCCGTGTGAAAGGGGTTTTTTGCGAGAACAGGAAGAAAGGAGAGGGCGCATTGTTTGAAACAGCTTCCAACGCGATTGTGGCAAAGGCGCACGCGATGTATGGGCATCGCCTGACCGATGCAAATTTTCAAGATTTACTAAACTGCAAAACCGTGAGCGATGTGGTCTCTTATTTAAAAAGCAGAACAGACTACGCGGGGCTTTTAGAGGGGGTAAATGCCCAAACCTTCCGCCGTGCGCAGCTGGAGTTGATTTTGAAAAAGCATTTGTTTGACCAGTATGCCGTACTCAGCCGCTATGAGAGCACGGTTGGAAAATCAGTTTACAAATATATTGTCATGCGCGGAGAGGTGGAGCAGATTTTGTCCTGTACCGCGCTGCTCAACACAGAGAATGCAGATGATTACCTGTTTACCATGCCGGCATTCTTTGACCTGCACACCAAAATTGACCTGTTTCGCCTTGCACAGGCAAGCAGCTTCGCCGATGTTGTGGCGGCTGTGCGGGAGACGCCGTATAGTCAGGTGCTGGAGCGGTATGCGAAAAGTGACGCAAAGCAACTGAACATGGTGGATATCGATGCCGCGTTATACAAAATGTTGTATGAAAATGTGAAGAAGCTGATTAAAAAGCAGTTTTCCGGTAAAAAGCAGACAGAAATCGCAAAATTTTTAGCCATACATCTGGATATGCTGGCGATTTCTGAAATGTACCGCATCAAGCGCCTGCGCACTCCGGACTCCCCGCTGCTCGCGCAGAATGTATATTTTGGCATATCAAACCTGTCTGTGGAAACGCAAAACACGCTCTTGGGCGCGGCAACCCCGGATGAGCTTCTGCAAAGGCTGCAGGAGACCTCTTATGCGGCACGCTTTGCCAAACAGCCCTTTTCCTATATTGAGGACGCGGTTTTTCGGGTAGAATATGAATACAGTCTGCACGCATTCCGCTATTCTTCCAATGCAACCGTCGTCATGCTCGCTTATTTGTTCCTGGCGGAAAATGAAATGACAAATATCACCCATATCGTTGAGGGCATACGCTACCAGGTTCCGCCGGAGGAGATTCGGGAATTACTCATTGGCGTGACCGTTTAGGAAAGGAGGGGAAGAAAAATGGCAGTTTCCAAGATGAAGCTGGTGCGCACCGTCGGCCGGGTGCAATACCTCAATCAGTTTATTGCCGCGTGTTGCGTCGGCGGATTTTATCAGCCGGAGCAGGCGATGAAACACCTTTCCGGCACGCTTGGCTTCGTCCCGCTGAATGAGGAGAACCCGCACACCCCGCTGCTGCATAAAATTGAGGAGCTGGCTGAAGATTCGCAGTTCACACTCAAAACAAAGCGCATGCGCGGCGCAACCGCTATTGATTCCAAAACATATGCTTATATCCAACAGCTGAGCAAAAAGCTAGGCGATATGCATGAGGAGCGTGTGGAGCTGACCAACCAGTTGGAGACCTGTGAAAACGCCATGGAGCAATACCGGCATTTTACAGGGCTCGGCATTGATTTGGGCGAAATTTTCAACTGTTCCTATCTGAAAGTGCGTTTCGGCCACATGCCAAAGGACTCCGCGAAAAAGTTGGTAGCCTATGCAGACAACCCTTACGTGCTGTTCATCCCGTGTTCCAGCGACGCGGTGGATGACTGGGGTGCCTATTTTGCGCCGCGGGAGCGGGCAGATGAGGTGGATCGCATTTTTGCGAGCCTGTATTTTGAGCGCCTGCGCATCCCCGGCGCCGTGGGCAAGCCTGAGGAGATTGTGGAGGAGCTGGAAAAGAACACGGCAATCATCCGTAAGGAGATTGAGGAGCTGGATGCGCGCAACGCGGAGTTCTGGAATAAAGAGGCGGAGCGCTGCTGCAATGTGTATTCGCGCCTGTCCTTCCTTGCGGCGGTGTTTGATTTGCGCCGTTTTGCGGCGGTGCACGGCGATTCCTTCTTCTATGTCGGCTGGATTCCCGAGGATAGCATTAAGGACTTTGAAAAGGGCGCCAAGGGCGTGGATGGCATTAGCTACGAGGTAGATAACCCGGAAGCCACCGAGGGGCACGAACCGCCGGTTAAGCTGAAAAACTGGCGTATTTTCCGCCCGTTTGAATATATCGTCTCCATGTTCGGCATGCCCTCGCCCGGGGATGTGGACGTCACAGTTTTTGTTGCGCTCACCTACACGGCCATGTTCGGTATCATGTTTGGCGATGTAGGGCAGGGTGTTGTGCTCGGCCTTGCGGGGCTGTTCATGTGGAAAAAAATGAAGATGGCCATGGGTAAAATTTTGACCTATTGCGGCGTATCCGCGGTGGCGGGCGGCTTTCTTTACGGGTCCTTCTTCGGCTTTGAGCATGTGATGGATCCGCTCTACAAGGCGGTCGGCCTCCCGCACGCGCCCGTTCCGGTTATGGAATCCATCAACGGCTTGCTGCTGTTCTCTATCGGTATCGGCATTTTCCTGCTGGTGTTTTCCATGGGCATCAATATTTTCGCAAAGTTGCGGCAAAAGAATATCGGCGAGGCTTTATTCAGCCACAACGGCCTTTGCGGCATCATCTTTTATCTTTGCGGCGTGAATGCCGCCTATGGCATGATGACGAAAACACAATTAATTCCCTCCGGAATCGCAATGCCGCTACTCGGGGTAACGGCGCTTGCCCTCTTCTTCCAGCATATTCTCATTCAGCTGGTTAACGGAGAAAAGGACTGGAAGCCGGAGAGCTGGGGCGATTTTATACTGGAAAACTTCTTCGAAGTGTTTGAGTATGTGCTTTCCTATTTCAGCAATACCCTGTCTTTCCTGCGGGTCGGCGCGTTTGCTTTGGTGCACGCCGGCATGATGATGGCGGTTTTTTCCCTAACGAAGGAGAACAATATTATCGTCATCATCCTGGGCAACCTCTTTGTTATGGGTTTGGAGGCGCTCTTCACCTCCATTCAGCTGATGCGTCTTGAATTTTATGAGATGTTCAGCCGGTTCTATACGGGCGAAGGCCGCGAGTTTGAGCCGGTGAATTTGAAATAGAGAATCTATTGTAAAAGGAGTTTCTGTATTATGACAACGTTCCTGTATGTGTTATTATTCTTGGTTCCCATGCTGTTTTTAACCGTTTCTATGGGCTATGTAATTAAGCAAAAAGCCTCCGGTAAGCCGATGAAGCGCGCGCTGCGCACCCACTTGATTAGCCTGCTGGTGTTCACAATTTTAGTTATCGGCCTTGCGTTCACCGTAACCGCGGCGGAAGCAGGCGAGGATGGGCAGACAACAGCGGCAACGGCCGAAGCGGAAACAGCAGCAAAGCCGGATAAGGGCTTGGTTATGCTTGCGGCGGGTCTTGCGATGGGTCTTTCCGGCATCGGCGGCGGCATTGCAGTCGGCGGCGGCGCTCCGGCGGCAATCGCGGCTACAAGCGAAAACCCGAAGTTCTTTGCAAAATCCATGATTTTCGTCGCCTTGGGTGAGGCGATTGCAATTTACGGTTTGGTTATCTCCATTATGATTATGAATAGTTAGGGCAATATCATGCAATTCTATTTAATAAGTGACAATAAAGATACCTTAACCGGTCTGCGCCTTGCAGGGATTCCCGGTGTGGTGGTGCATGACGCCGCCGCGGTGGAGCAGGCCTTGACCGAGGCGGAGCAGAGGCCGGAAATCGGTGTGATTCTGGTGACGGAAAAGCTCATGGAACACTTTCCGGAAACCGTGGACCGTTTTAAGCTTGCCCACAGCGAGCGGCTTGTTATCGCCATCCCGGACCGCCACGGCTCCGGCCGCGTAAAGGATTCCATAACGCGCTATGTCCGCGAGGCCATAGGGGTCAAAATCTGATTGGAAGTGTTTACCCATGCTTGAAAGAAATGAACGTGTGCAATCCTTTTTGGATGCCATAACGAAAGAGGCGCTGGAACGCCGTGAAAGTATCAGCCAGGAAATTTCGGAGTTGAACGCCGCCGAGCTGACAAAGGCGGAGCAGGAGGCGCGGGAGCGCACTGGCATCATGCTTGCAAATGCGGCGGTGAAATGCAGCAATGAACAAAATAACCGCGTTGCGGGGGAGCGCAGCCGTTTGCGCACCGCACTCGCGCAGAAGCGAACGGATATTGCGGACGCTGTCTTTGCGCTGGCCTCTGAAAAACTCAGTGCGTTTGTTTCCTGTGAAAGCTATCCAGCGTATCTCCTCAGCCAGGCAGAGGAGCTGCGCCGTGTGTTCGGCTCGGAGCAGGCTGAATTATATGTGCGGGAGGCAGATTTGCCCCTTGCGCAGCAGCTACAGCAAAGCTATGGGACGCAATGCACGGTGTTGGCGGATGCTTCCATTCAAATCGGCGGCTTAAAGGCGCGTTGCGAGAGCGCGAAACTGTTTGTGGATCAAACGCTGGACCATGAACTGGAGCAGCAGCGGGCATGGTTTTTGGCAAACTCCGGTATGCAGATTATCATTTAGAAAAGGGGGTGTTACCTTGGCAGAGAACACAATTTATGGCATCAACGGCCCGGTTGTCACCGTGAAAGGCGCAACACAGATGCAAATGCTCGAGATGGTGTATGTCGGCAAAGAGAAGCTCATCGGTGAAGTAATACGCCTGAGTAAAGATATGACGACCATCCAGGTTTATGAGGAAACAACAGGCCTCCAACCCGGCGAACCGGTTTATGCCACGGGCAGCCCCATGCAGGTAACGCTTGGCCCGGGCATTCTCTCCAATATTTTTGACGGCATTGAACGCCCCTTAAATACGTTGGAGGAGACCTTTGGCAGCTTTATCGGCCGAGGCTCCAGCATGCTGCCGCTGGATACGGAACGGTTATGGGATGTTACGCTGCTGGTCAAACCCGGCGACAGGCTCTCCGGCGGGGATATTTATGCCCAGTGCCCGGAAACGAGTGTCATCATGCATAAAATGATGCTCCCGCCGCATACGCAGGGCGAAGTGATTGCCTGCGCGGAGAATGGGCAATATAAATTGGATGACTGCATCGTGAAGCTGCGCCTCGCGGACGACAGCGAGCAGGAGCTGACCCTTTGCCAAAAATGGCCGATTCGCACGGCGCGCCCCGTAACAAAACGCTTGGCTCCCTCCAGGCCGCTTGTAACCGGCCAGCGCATTGTGGATACACTGTTTCCCATCGCCAAGGGCGGCGCGGCGGCAATTCCCGGCGGTTTTGGTACGGGTAAAACGATGACACAGCATCAGCTTGCAAAATGGTGCGATGCGAATATTATTATCTATATCGGTTGCGGCGAGCGCGGCAACGAAATGACACAGGCGCTTTTGGAATTCAGCGAGTTGACTGACCCGCAAAGCGGCAAGCCGCTGACGGATCGCACAGTGCTCATCGCTAACACCTCCAACATGCCCGTGGCCGCGCGTGAGGCTTCTATTTATACCGGTATCACGCTTGCGGAATATTACCGCGATATGGGTTATCATATCGCCATTATGGCGGATTCTACCTCCCGCTGGGCGGAGGCGCTGCGTGAAATTTCCGGGCGCTTGGAAGAAATGCCGGCGGATGAAGGTTTCCCGGCCTATTTGCCCTCCCGCCTTGCGGAGTTCTACGAACGCGCGGGTTATACAGAAAATGAAAACGGCAGCGAGGGTTCTATCACGATTATTGGCGCGGTTTCGCCGCAGGGTTCGGACTTTTCGGAGCCTGTTACGCAAAACACCAAGCGCTTTACCCGCTGCTTTTGGGCGCTGGATAAATCCCTTGCCTACACGCGCCACTACCCGGCGATTGACTGGAACACGAGCTACAGCGAATATGTGATTTCGCTCTCAGACTGGTTCCGCGAAAATGTGGGTGAGAATTTTCAAAAATACCGTGATGCGCTCGTGCGCTTGCTTTTGGAAGAAAATAAGCTGATGGAAATTGTGAAGCTGATTGGTGCGGACGTGTTGCCGGACGACCAGAAGTTGATTATTGAAATTTCCCGCGTGATTCGCGTAGGCTTTTTGCAGCAAAACGCCTTCCATGCGGATGATACCTATGTGCCGCTGCACAAGCAGCAAAAAATGATGGAAGTTATTCTGCACTTGTATGAAAAGAGCCGCGACATTGTGGCAAAGCAGGTGCCGATATCAAAAATCATGCAGCTGGGTCTGTTTGATAAGCTTATTAAGATGAAATATGATATCCCAAACAGCAAGCCGGAGCTGTTTGACAGTTATTTGGCGGAAATCGACAGCCTCCTGGCGCCGCTTGCCAAATAAACTCTATCCGTGTGAAAGGAAGCGTAACTTATGATCATAGAACATATCGGACTGAGTGAAATCAACGGCCCGCTTGTGGTGTTGGAGGGCGTTGCCGGCGCGGCCTATGAAGAAATGGTGGAGCTGCGCCTGGATAACGGCAGCAGCCGCGTGGGCAGAGTGGTACGCGTGGACGGCACAAAGCTGGTAATTCAAGTGTTTGAGGGCACCAAGGGGCTCTCCATGGTAAACACCAATACCCGCATGACGGGGCATGTGCTGGAAATACCGCTCTCCAAAGAAGTGTTGGGCAGAACCTTTAACGGCCTGGGTAAGGCGATAGATGGCTTGGGCGAGGTTTATGCAGATACGCGGCGCAACATCAACGGCCTGCCAATGAATCCGGTTTCCCGCGTGTATCCGCAGAACTATATCAACACGGGCATTTCCTCCATTGATGCGCTCGCCACCTTGATTCGCGGCCAAAAGCTGCCGATTTTCTCCGGTTCCGGCATGAAGCACAATGAATTGGCCGTGCAACTGGTGAAGCAGGCCTCCTTGGCGGATGATGCGGACTTTGCCATCGTGTTCGCAGCCATGGGCGTGAAAAACGACGTTGCGGAATATTTTACGCAGTCCTTCATCAACGCGAATGTCATGGATAAGGTTGTTATGTTTATGAACCTTGCCAATGACCCCATTATCGAGCGTATTGTCACCCCACGCTGCGCGCTGACCGTGGCGGAATATCTTGCCTTTGAGCATAACATGCATATCCTCGTGATTTTAACAGATATGACCTCCTACTGCGAGGCACTGCGCGAGTTTAGCTCCTCCAAGGGTGAAATCCCTGGCCGGCGCGGTTTTCCCGGCTATTTGTATTCCGACCTTGCCTCGCTCTATGAACGCGCGGGGATTTTAAAGGGCAAAAAAGGCTCTGTGACGCAGATTCCGATTTTGACCATGCCCAACGATGACATCACCCACCCCATTCCGGATTTAACCGGCTATATTACAGAGGGGCAAATCGTGCTCAGCCGTGATTTGGATTCCACGGGCATCTACCCGCCGGTGAGCATCCTGCCCTCTCTTTCCCGCTTAATGAAGGACGGCATCGGCAAGGGCTTTACGCGCGGGGATCACAGCGCGGTTGCCAACCAGCTGTTCGCAAGTTATGCCCGTGTGCAGGACGCCAAAGCGCTTGCTTCCGTTATCGGCGAAGATGAACTTTCTGAATCCGACCGGCGCATTATGGAATATGGCCGCGTGTTTCAGGAGCGTTTTATCAACCAAGGCTATGCGGAAAACCGCAGCATTGAGCAGACGCTGGATTTGGGCTGGGAGCTGTTGCGCATGCTGCCGAGGGCAGAGCTTGACCGCATCGACAGTGACATCTTGGATCAGTACTACAAGTAAGCAAAGGAAAGGCGGTGCGCCGGGATGGCGGAACAGATATTCCCAACTAAAAGCAATTTGATGAACGCGAAAAAGTCCTTGGCGCTTGCCAACCTGGGCTATGACTTAATGGATAAAAAGCGCACCATTCTGATTCGCGAAATGATGCAGCTCATTGACCGCGCGGCACAGGTGCAGGATAAAATTGATGTGGTATACCGCGAGGCCTACCGCGCCCTGCAGCGCGCAAACATTACCCTGGGCGTGTGCGAGGGTTACGCGCAGGCGGTGCCGATTGATGAGAGCCTAACGCTTGATTACCGTAGCGTTATGGGTGTGGAGCTGCCCACAGTGCATATCAATCAGGCAGAATACGAGTTGCACTATGGTTTGCATGACACCAACTCTCAGTTGGATGAGGCGAGCATTAAATTTACCCAGGTGAAGCTGCTCACAGCGGAGCTTGCCGAGGTGGAAAGCAGCGTCTATAAACTCGCGATTGCCATAAAAAAAACGCAGAAACGCGCAAACGCCCTGCATAATGTATTGATTCCGAAGTTCCAGGGCATCATCAAATTTATTTCCGAAGCGCTGGAAGAGAAGGAACGCGAGGACTTTGCGCGTTTGAAAGTTATTAAGGCGCAGGAAAATCGATGAAGGCTATTACGCTTGCATTGAATATTTCGTTGTCTGTCATGTTCGATATTTTTCGGCAAGATTTTTCACCAGATGCGCAAACGACTCCCGCATGTCCTGCGGAGCCAGTATTTCAGCCTTGTCGCCAAAGCTCAAAAGCCAGCTGAGTACAAAGTCCCTGTTTGTGTAGTTCAAATCCAGAAAAAGGCCGTCTTCTCGTTCTTCATAGCAATGCAGGCCGTAATCCTCAATCAGCCGAAAGCGAACGCTTTTGTCAAATAAAATCTGTATCTGGTACGGCTCCGGAAAGGCAAAGGATGCAGCTGCCTGCTCCGATGGAACGGGGCGGGGCGTATAGCTTTCATCCGTTACACGAAGTTCCCACAGGCGGTTCAATTTAAAGCTTCGAAAATCCCGGCGGTCGCAGCACCAGCCGAAAACATACCACGCTTTCCAGCGGAAGGTAACGAAATATGGCTCAATGCTGCGCGTTGCTTCGCCCTTGCTGTAATAGTAGTCAAAACAAACAATTTTACGCTCCCGTATTGCCTGCCGCAGCAGGGCAATTTTTTCCGCAAGGCTGTCTTTATAATGGGAGGAGAGGTCAATCATTACGCTGTCGGCCAGCGAAACCATGGCATTGTTTTCCGGAGCCAGCTTCATCATGAGGTTTTCAAAGTTTGAGGTTTGGGATACGGAATCCAGCCCCTTCAGCGCACTTACCAGGTTTTGCAATTCTTCGGCGGTTAGCACACTTTTATTGATTTTATAGCCCTGCATAATGGAAATGCCGCCATCGCCGCCCTGTGTGGTAACAACCGGGATGCCTGCCCGGCACAGGGTCTCGATATCCCGCAATATCGTTCGGCGGGATACCTCAAAGCGCTCCGCCAGTGCAGGAGCGGTTGTTTTCTCCTGTTGCATTAAAAGCGTCAGGATAGCGATTAAGCGATCGATTTTCATATTGATTTACCTCGAAAAAGAAACTCCCGCACAGCGCAATGGTGCGGGAGTTTTTGAATTATTTACAACAGTGTCTGTGCGAACTGTGCGCCGGTTTGCTTGGCCTGCGCCAAATCTTGCTCAGAGGGAACAAACTGGGTTTTTACCGCGTCGCAAGGCAGCTCCATCTTTAGTCCCTGCAGCCTCGCGGTGAGGTTCGCGAAGGCTTCACCGCTCCAGCCGAAGGAGCCGAATACCAGCACCTTCTTTTTCCGGTTGTTGATGGCGTCCACATGAGAGAGCAGCTGCCACACCGGCGGAACAGCATCTGCATTGAGGGTGGGGGAACCCAGGGCGAAGGCGTTGCTGCTGTTGAGCAAGGCGCCCATTTCCGCCAGAGAATGTTCATTCAAGTCATACAGCTGTGTGTCGGCCTGCGGCAACACCTCTGAAATACCGTCACGGATAGCGGCGGCGAGCGCGGCCGTGTTACCGTAGGCGGTGCAATAAAATACGGGGATGCATGGCTGAGAGTTGGGTTCCTGCCGGCTCCAGAGGGTGTACAACTCCTGTGCACGCTCCAGGTAACAGCCCTTCGTCAAAATGGGGCCGTGGCTGGTGCAGGCGAATTCAATGGGTAGCGCCTTGATTTTTTCCAAACCCTTTAAGACATAAGGTTTAAACGGGCCGAAAATCGCGTCATAGTATCCCTTGAACGCAGTTTCGTATTTGTGCGGGTATATCATGGCGCTGTCAAAGGTGTAGGGCTCACAATAATGCGCACCCAACAAGTCGCAGGAGAAGAGCGTTTTGTCGCTTTCGCTCCAGGTAAACATGGAGTCCGGCCAATGCAGAAAC
>JAVBPP010000023.1:0-42211 GCA_031549535.1 Oscillospiraceae bacterium | reverse complement strand
AGCAGTAGTCTCCTTGAGAGAGTAAGGTGTTCAACAACTCTGTGCGGTAGCCGGAAACGCGCGCGGGCAAAAGCTGCTCCTCCCACATTGCGGCGGGGAAATACCGCCCGGAAAGCGCATGCAGGGCGTCCTCCAGCTGCTGTGCCGGAGCCTGCAAAGCCCTAAGTCCAGCGGCCATGAGCGCGGCATAGGCGGCGGGGGGGGCGGTCTTTGCCTCCTGCCTGCGCATATAAACCGTTTCCCGTTGCGCGCGGGCGTAGATTTCATGGTGATAAAACCAACCGTCATGCTCCACAGCCGAGCCGTTTGCCAACAGGGTATCCAAAACCTGTTGTGCTTGCTCCTGCGGTAGATCATAGCGCAGGGAGAGGGCTTCGGCGTTCTGCTGCCCCCGGTAGCGCAGGCAGCGGCGCAGGATTTTTTCCAGTGATTCTGTGTCGTTTTCTTCTAACCCCAAACGGTAGAGTTCCGCCTGCTCCGTGCAAATCCAGAGCCCCGGCTCGCGGTAGCGTACGCGCCCCTGCCGCGCCAAATCCGTCAGCCATGTGATGGGGGCCTCTGTTTCGCCTGCAATGAGGTCGCCCTGCGCCATCAAATGCGCATGCAGCTCCTCGGCATTCTGCGGCTGCCGGCGGATTTCACTCTGCTTTTCCAGCATCTCCTTGGCAGGCGGAAGTAACGCGGCCGTTTCCAAGGCGTCCCGCACAGCGATGTGAGCGTTTGGCGGCGTTGGATTGTAACTATACATCATCTCCGCCTCCACCTGCCTGCGCAGCGGCAGAGACATGGGGGAGGGTGCCTTGCTGTAAACCGTATGAATTTTGATGCGGCCATTTTGGATGCCGCGCAGAACCTCCTCGATTCCGGCCAAATCCCAGCAATCCTCCAAGCATTCGCGGCGTGTTTCGGCGATAATGGGATGCTCCCTGTGCATGACGACGTTCCCCAGCACCTCTGCGCTGCGCAAACGCTGCACCCAAAGTGGCAGCCGCCCGCGCTGCCGCGCACCCATGAGCAGGGAGCGATTGGCGTTATAGCGGAACACAATTTGAAACAACGGCGTAGCGGGCAACAATGCCTCCAGCACAGGACGCAGCTGCTCCGGCTTTAGGCCGGTCAGCAAGTGCTCCGGAATCGTCTTGCCTTGGTCAAAGCTGCTCAACAGAATGCCGTCGTCATCTTCAAAGGCTTCTAAGGCTGTGTGAAAATGTTCCCTGGCCTGTGCCTGCAGCAGCAGGGAAAGACCGGTATTCACCCGCGCACCAAACACGCTGTGCAGCATGAGTTGGCAGCCGCCCTCCTCAGTTTTGAAATATTCCATAATAATACACCGGTCGCTCGGCAAGCAGCCCGTCGCTGTTAGTTGCCCGCGCAAAAACATCTCAGCATTTTTAATGGCTGCCACATCCATGCAGCAAGCGCGCAGGCAGTTATAAAGCGTACCTGCCTGCTGTGCTTCGTTAATTTCTCGCAGCAGTGCACCGAAATGCAGCCCTGTCTGATAATCCCGGCCTTTTTGATCGCCCTTCCAGAAGGGCGGCGGAGCGCCCGCCATGCTGGTAGACTCCACAATGACGCGGTCTTTTTGAATCTGCTGAATTTTCCAGGCAAAGGCGCCCAGCAAAAACTTGTTGCCCACCCGTGCTTCAAACACAAATTCTTCATCCAACTCGCCCAGCTTTGTGCCGTCCGGCAGATAGACGGCGTACCAGCCACGATCCGGAATGGTGCCGCCCGCCGAAACGGCAAGCATGCGGCTGTAAGCATCCCCTGCAACCGTGTCGTGCAGCCGGTCGTATAACAGGCGCGGGCGGACCGGATGATCCATCTCATGCTCAAAATCTCCCGCCAGCATGCGCAGCACAGCGCAAATATCCTCACGCGTAATCGTGCGGAAATTATAGGCGCGGTGCGCAATGGCAAGGGCTTCGTCCACGCTGTAGCCATCGCTCGCCGCCATGGCAACAAGGTGCTGCGCCAAAATATCCAGGCATTTCTCCGGCGGCTGCAGATGTTCAATTCCGCCCTCCATCGCGGTACGTGCGGTCAAGGCGCAGGTGACGCTTTCCGCCGCCGTACGCGGGAACAGATGCATCACACTCGTGCGCCCCGGCTTATGCCCCGCGCGCCCCAGGCGCTGCATCGCACTGGAAATGGAGCGCGGGAATGCAATCTGTAAAACCAAATCCACCTCACCCACGTCAATGCCCAATTCCATGGAGCTCGTAGCACAAAGCAGCCGCAATTTACCGCTGCGCAGCTGCTCCTCCGCCTCCAGCCGCTGCTGGCGGGAGACGCAGCCGTGGTGCGTGAGGGCAAAGCCATCCCCGGCCTGCTGATTCACAAGATAGGCCAGCCGTTCCGCCTGCGCACGCCCCTCCGTAAAAACAATCACAGTCCGCTTTCCCTCACAATGGGCGATGACATTGCGCGCAAGCTCCGGCCAGATGGTGCCCTCCGGCAACTGCCGCATATCCGGCAGAGGGGAGGTAACCTCAATATAGCGCTCCTTCTGCATCACGGGGGCAACAATTTGTGCGCTGTTCGGCCAGGAGAGAAACTGCGCGGCAAGAGAAAGCGGCTCCACCGTGGCGGAAAGCCCGATGCGTTGCAGCTGCCGTCCGCATAGGCTGTCCAGCCGCGCAAGGGAAAACATCAGGTGTGCGCCGCGTTTGTTGTTCATCATCACATGCAGCTCATCCAATATCACGCTCTGCGCTGTACGCAGCAGCTGTTGGCCGGACTTGCTTGTAACAAGCAGGTACAGGGATTCCGGCGTTGTAATCAACACATGCGGCGGTTTGCGAGCCATTTTTTGACGCTCATTCTGCGGCGTGTCGCCTGTGCGCACGGCGGTGCGGATGCTCTCGCCCCCGATACCGGCCAGGGGACGTTTCAGGTTTTCGTAAATATCGTTATTCAACGCCTTGAGCGGTGAAATATAAATCACATATAGCCTGTCCTCCAGCTCCCCGGCCGCACTGAGCGCCTGCAGCCTATCCAGAAACACCAAAAAGGCGCAGAGCGTCTTGCCCGTTCCTGTCGGGGCGCTCACCAGAACATCGCCGCCCGCCGCGATTGCGGGCCAGCCCTCCTGCTGCACGGCGGTGGGCGCACCGACCTCCTGCCCAAACCATTGCGCCGTAGCCGGGCTAAATTGCGTTAAAACATCCGCCATATGCTTGCCCCCTCCCCTTGTTGATAGCGCCAGTATAGCACAAAAAGAACAAATATTCATCTCTTTTGAGCAAATAATTGTTTCCCCATATAAAAAATGCAACCGTTTGTGACAGCTGCATGGTGCGCGTCCAAAACGGTTGCTTGTTTCCTTTGATTATACTCAACCCGGCGGCCAGGTGAAATCTCTGCCACCGAGCAGGTGAAAATGCAGGTGCTGCACACTCTGCCCTGCGCTTTCGCCGCAGTTGCTCACGAGGCGATAGCCGCTATCCAGCCCCAACTCCCTGGCGAGGGCGGCGGCGCGGGCAAGGATGCGCCCGGCGAGGGCGCTGTTGTCATCGTCAATTTCCGCAACTGAGGCAACGTGGGCCTTCGGTATCAGCAGCACATGCACGGGTGCCGCCGGATTAATGTCGTGAAAGGCGAGCATTTCCTCATCTTCATACACCTTGCTTGCCGGAATTTCTCCCGCAGCGATTTTACAGAACAAACAGTCCATTTGCATGCTCCTTTACATAATTTCCGCCAGAATCTCCGCCGCCGCGCCGATGGCCTCCTCTGCCTTTGCAAAATCCTTGGATCCACCCATGGCATAGTCCGGCTTGCCGCCGCCGGAACCACTGGCACGTGCGCTGAGCGCCTTCATCAGCTTGCCCGCGTGCACACCTGCTTTCACAGCCTCTGCACTACAGGCGCAGGCCAGAGAAACACTGCCGTTTTCCGGATTTTTTGCGCCGAGCACAGCGACATAGTTCGGCTTTTCTTTGATTTGATCGGCATAGCTGCGCAGCTCATCCTGAGCGCATGTGAGCATGGCACTCACCAGCTGGACGCCTTGCACTGCTATAGCGTCTCCAAACAAATCGCCGCCCTTGGCGTTTGCCAGCTCCTGCTTGAGGCGCTCAATTTCTTTATCTTTCGCCCGCAAATCGGCAACAACCTGCGCAACGCGCCCGTGCAGCTCCTGCAGCCCGCCGCCGGCCTTGACGGCCTGCGCAATCATCAGCAAAATCTGCTCCTGCCGCGCGGCCATGCCGAGCAGGTTATAGCCGGTCACCGCAGTGATTCTGCGCACCCCTGCCGCAACGGAACTTTCACCCACAATTTTAAACAGACCCATCTCGCCTGTGTTATGCACATGCGTGCCGCCGCACAGCTCCATAGAATGCTCCCCCGCCTGCACCACGCGCACAACATCCCCATATTTTTCACCGAACAACGCCATGGCACCCAGCTGTTTCGCCTGTTCAATCGGCATTTCTGTTACGGTAACTGCAACGGCCTGCAAAATCGCTTCATTCACCCAGTGCTCCACCCTGGCAAGCTCCTTCTGCGTGAGCGCAGAGAAGTGTGTGAAATCGAAGCGCATGGTCTCCGACCCGACAAGCTGCCCCGCCTGCTCCACATGGCTGCCCAAAACCGCCTTAAGCGCGGCCTGCAGCAGGTGCGCGGCGGTGTGGTTGCGCATGGTTGCGCTGCGCGCCGCCTCATCCACCATAGCGTCCGCAGTAGCCCCTGCCTCCAGCGTTTCGCCCTGCGTCAAGCAGCCGTGGTGCAGAATGATGCCCTGCGGTGTTTTCGTGGTGGTGTGCACGGTGAAAACAGCGTCCGCCGTTTCAATTACGCCTGTGTCACCAACCTGGCCGCCGCTTTCGGCGTAAAACGGCGTCTGATCAAGCACCAGTGTTGCCTCGCAATCCGGCGCAACGGTATAAACTCGTTCCCCCTCCACAAACATGGCCTCAATGCAAGACTGGGTTTGCATCGTCTCATACCCCATGAAAATGGTGGAATTGATGCCGTCCATGTTGACGGCATTGCCCTTCCATGCATCCGCACCCGCATCTGTCCGTGCCGCACGGGAACGCTCACGCTGCTGCTTCACCAACTCGAAAAAGCGTTCGGTATCTACCTCAATATTTCTTTCCGCCAAAATTTCGCGGGTTAAATCTATCGGAAAGCCATAGGTATCCGAAAGGCGGAACGCATCTTCCCCGCTGAACAATTTTCTATCGCCAGCATCAATCAGCTGCATGAGCAGGCTCATGCCCGTGTCAATGGTCTGCATGAAATTTTCTTCCTCTGTGCGGATAACCTTGAGAATGAACTCCTTCTTTTCCGCAAGATTCGGGTATGCGCCCGCGTTTTCGCGAATGACGGTTTCACAAACCTCCGCCAAAAAGGCGCGCTCCACCCCCAGCAAACGCCCATGGCGCGCCGCACGCCGCAGCAGACGGCGCAACACATAGCCGCGCCCCTCGTTGGAGGGCATAACGCCGTCGCCCACCATAAAGGTGGTGGAGCGGATATGATCGGTAATCACGCGCAGGGAAATGTCCTTTTTCTTATCCTCATGGTAGCGCACGCCCGTGATATCCATGATGTGCTTCATGATATTTTGCACCGTATCCACTTCAAACAGGTTGTCTACACCCTGCACCACGCAGGCCAGGCGTTCAAGTCCCATGCCTGTGTCAATATTTTTCAATGCCAGCTCGCTGTAATTACCGTTTCCGTCGCTGTTGAACTGGGTGAACACCAGGTTCCAGATTTCCATAAAGCGGTCGCAGTCGCAACCTGGCGCACAACCCGGCTTACCGCAACCGTATTGCTCGCCGCGGTCAAACTGCAGCTCCGAGCAGGGGCCGCAGGGACCGGAGCCATGCTCCCAAAAATTATCTTTCTTGCCCAGGCGCGTCACATGGGAGGGCTCCACACCCACCTCACGCGTCCAGATGTCGAACGCTTCGTCATCCTGCTCATACACGGTGATGTGCAGCAGCTCCTTGGGCATTTGAATGACCTCGGTGAAAAATTCCCAAGCCCAGGCTGTCGCCTCTTTTTTAAAGTAATCTCCAAAGGAAAAATTGCCCAGCATCTCAAAATAAGTGCCATGGCGTGCGGTGATGCCTACGCTTTCAATATCCGGCGTGCGAATGCATTTTTGACAGGTTGTGACGCGCAAGCTGGGCGGCATAATTTCCCGCGTGAAAAATTTTTTGAGCGGTGCCATACCGGAGTTAATGAGCAGCAGACTTTTATCACCCTGCGGCACAAGCGAGGCGGAGGGCATGCGCAGATGTCCCTTGCCCTCAAAAAATTGCAGATACTGCTCCCGCAGTTCGTTTAACCCTGTCCATTCCATGATAACCTCTCCTTAAAAAAATAAAAAACGCCATGCCACAGTTTGGGACGGCCAAACGGCCGCGGTACCACCCAAATTGCGCATTGCGCCAACTTAATTATGAGATAACGCTCATAACGCGCCGCCACTCTTCGCAGCAGATGCTTGGTGTATACTTACTTACACCGACGGAATGGCCATACCGGCTCTTCCCGAAAGGCCTTGCAGCAAACAGCCTTCTCTCTGAACGGGCAAAACCGTACTCTGTTCCATCATAGCTTTTGATATTGGTAATAGTATACTCCGAAATGTTGCAGCTGTCAACATGGAATGAAACAGAATTTCGGACTTTCCTTTATTATCGGAGAAGGGTAAGCCTTCCCGCTTTTGTTATCCGTTGACAAATACAGTTTTTTCTGTTACGCTGGTTTAGCTAAAACTTTATTAAAAAGGAGCAAAAAAAATATGCACAATGGCAAAAAGAAACGCTTGAAATCCAGCCTGGCAGTGTTATTGACCACTTTGCTTTTATTCTCCTCTCTCCCCTTGATAGGCCTACCTACATTGGCTGCCGGAGAAGAAACGAAATCTGACGAAACGAATACTCTGGAAGCTGCAAGGCTTGATTTTTTTGATGATACTTCTGCCGGAGCGCAAGAGCTGGGCGAACTGGAAACAATTATAATTAAAGATGAACCGCATATTATTGAGCAGTCTTGTGAGAGCCTTTCTGATATGCACGAGGGCGAAACAGCGGCTGACGGAGACTTCCTTTCGCAAGATGCCGGCGATGTCGTTCACACACAGGGGCCATTTTCGATTGAATCCGAGCGTTCTTTTGGAGTACGGGTGGAATCGTCTTCTTATTATCAAATGCCGGCCACTCTCATGGCGCAGGGGGAGCACTCTAACATCTGGCTGGTTGACGATGAGGCCTACCACGAGGCGGCAGGAACCGACCATACGCAAGCCTGCAAGCTGGATGATATGAATGCGGTTACAGCGCAGAATATTGCCAATATTATTGATGGCATTTATACCCGCATGACAGATGAGGACACAGGATTCGCGGCGCATGCCCACAAAAAGATGAGAACAAGATATTCGGACCCCACTTATGTTGGGGACATCGACAATGACGGTATGGTAAATTATGTGTTCTATCCCATGTCCCATTTCGGTGTCGCAGGCTTCTTTTCGTCTTCAGACTTTCACAATTTTCCTTCAAATGCTCGCTCCAGCATGCTTGATGTACTGCACATCAGCATTGACGGAATCCTAGGCTCGAACCCGCTTTATTACTACGGAACTCTGGCGCATGAATTCCAACACATGCTTTTTTATATGTATTTTGGACAATATGCATCTACAACAAACGGCAACTTCAGTTGGATTAACGAATCCCTTTCAGACCTTGCGAAAATCTACTATTTGCAGCCGGGAGCGGAGCTTATCGTCAGCGGAAGAACATCCGCCGCTGCGCAGAATCCCTATGCCGGATTAACGGATACATACAGTGATTTTGTCACGTTCAACGCCTACAAAGGCTACGGGGTCGGCTACCTGTTATCCGCACTCATGTATAAAAAAACCGGCGGGCATTACGCAAGTGATATCTATGAGTATTTCAGAACAACATATCCCCCGTCATCCACCACTTCCGGCAGCAGCGCAAACGCAGGGAAATTTAGCGGAAAGCGGATGGAGGAAACCTGGGGCAATGTTGTCGCGGCCTTGGGAATCGGTTCGGGAGGCGCTGCTTCCTTTGCCCAGATGTATTGGATGTTTATGGAAAACCTCGCCTCAGACGGAGGCACAATTCATGACACTGCTGTTGACATCCCCACGCTGAAGTTTTATTCCGGAACAGAATCAGATGCCAACGTATGGAGCCTACGCAATGTTTCAAGCTTCCAGCTCGCAAGCGGTGGTTCAATTGCCCTGTAACGGTGACCAATCCGCCGGCGCGTTCCTTCCTGCAGCGGCTTATTGATTGCATCGTAAACTTCTTCAAATCACTCTTCGGAATCAAGTAAATTTTTAAACGTGCATAAGAGAAAGACCCCTCACAAGCCTATTACTATTAGGCCATGAGGGGTCTTTCCTGTCACTCAATTACAGTTTTGCCTGAATTTGTTCAATCAGTTCCGCGTATTCGTCCTCTGCCAAATATACCTTCTGGGGGTTCATTTCAAACACAGCGCCAAAATCCTTGCCATCCTTGTATTTGGGGACAATGTGCATATGAATATGCTGCATTTTATCGGCGTAAGCACCATAATTCACTTTATCCGGGGTAAACGCCTCGGAGACTGCGGCGCCGACCTTTGCGACATCTGCAAAAAAGGCATTGCGTTCCTCCTCCGGCAGGGCGTGGATGTCTCCGCAATGATTGTGATACACCACATTGCAGCGCCCTTTGTAGGTTTGCTCCTTGAATAAATATAGCGTGGAGGCAGGCAAATCGCAAATTTTAATCATCAAATCATCCAATGGGCTTTCCTTTGTGCAATAAAAACATGAATCAGGCACAGTATCATCCTTTCCACTTTTTACGTTGTTGTGTACACATACTATAGCAGCAATTTCCCAAAAACGCAATCCTTCTATATGTTTGCAGACACTCTATTGTTTTCCTATTTGTAACGCATATTGAAACGCTTTCTGCAGCTGTATCGCATCACAAAAGTTATTTCGATACAGCTCAATCACATAGTCCCCCGGATAACCGGCCTCACAAAAGGCCTCAAACAGTTCTCGAAACGGGAAATTCCCCTCCCCCGGCGGCAAACAGCTTTCCTGTGAATTGCAGTCGCTGATGTGCACATGCACAATGGATTTTAGCAGGCTTCCTAAAAACTCCTTGTATGGAATGCCGCTGCGCCGGGTTTGCTTGATATCCAACACCATGTGAAACAGCTCACCCATCTCACGCTGCATGCGCCGCAAAAATGCGGGGGATTCAGCCAGATACTCCACAACGTTCTCCTGTGCAACGCGCACGCCGCAACGTTTCCCCTCCTGGGCAATGCGAGAAAAGCGGTCAATATACAGGGAAGGGTCGGTTTGGGTGCTCATTTTTGCGCCGTGAAACACCAAAATATCAGCGCCCAGCCGGTTTGCCGCCTCAAAGTAGTGTTTCAAGTCATCCAACGCTTCTAAAAAACGCCGCTCGTATTCGCTGAAAAAGATGTACCCCTCCGCAAAGGACATCCAGGGATGCAGGCTTGGGATGCGCATTCCATAATGCCGCTGAATGCGCAAAAGCTCATCCAACAGCGGCGGACGCAGCTCCGCCCGGGCATTGATGAACACCTCCGCCACCTTCACCCCAATTTCGCCAAGCGTTTGCATCGCCTGTTCCGTTGGCTGTGGATAAAAACAGGAGGTAGAAATTCCGACTGCCAAAGCATCACCTCATTTGCCATTTTTTTTGCATTGCAACGCATCTGGCGTTTTGTTAGTATAGACAAGAAAGGACAGATGACTATGCAAACAATCCGGGACTATTGCAGGGATTTTCACAAGCTTTCGCCCATCAGCCGCTATTTATTGCTTTTGATGGCATACACAGTGCTCCTGCTCAGCGCCGCCGCTATTGCTACATACTTACTCGCCGGGCATGCGGGAGATTACTACACCATGCTGACGATTTCGCAGCAGAGCACAGAGCTCGCCCGTTCCTGCGCAGGTATCCTTGGCATCGGGGCGGCCGTGTTTCAATATCTCTCCCAAGCTACAGTGCCGAAAACGCAGTAAGAGTTATTCCTCCAATTTACGGTTTACACGCTGCAGCTTGCGCAGCCATAGCCTGCCAAACAGCAGCAAAAACACAAAACTCGACAGGGCATGCACCAAATCGAAATACACACTTGCGCTAAACGCCGCAAGAACACTGGCAAGCGTGAGCGGACGCACAAAGCCCAGAACGTGGGAAACATTCATCAGCACGCCGAACAGCACGCTTGCAATCGCACCCCAGAGGCCTAAGACCCAAGCATTTTCCTTCGCCCGTGTTTTTGCCAGCATGCCACCGGCTAGGCCGCAGATGCCCCAGGCCAACATCTGCCAGGGTGTCCAGATACCCTGTGAAAAATAGAGGTTGGAGGCCAGCGCCGCTATGGCGCCCGTCATAAACCCCGCGCTGGGGCCGAAGGCCATACCGGTGACAATGACGATAGCCGTGGTTGGCTTTACATTTGGAATGGCGGCAAACAAAACGCGGGACAGCGCCGCAAGCGCAGACATAACCGCTATACACACGAGCAGACCCGCAGGGGGTCTGCTTTTTTCAAACCCCACAAAAAACGGTAACAGGAATACAAGGCATAAAAATATGCCGGGCAGCACATAACCGCCGGAGCCATGCAGCGCGTACAGCGCCAAACCCACAGTGGTCAATGCCAGCGCCGCCGCAAGCAGCACAGGCTCAAGCCATTTCCTCCCCTGCCGTTTCACACAAAATCCCCTTTTATAAGTATGCGGTTTTCTACCGTTGTATAGAACAAATTATCACAAAAGAACGCTTCCGGTTCCTGCACACAGCAAAACGAGCCGTCAAACAGCAGGGCACAGCGGTTGGCCTGCTGCGCGGCAAATTCCACATCGTGCGTCACGGCAACGATGGTTTTCCCCTCCTTGCGCAGGTTTTGCAGCAGCTGGGCTAAAATTTCGCGATTGTCCGCATCCAGCCCCTTCGTCGGCTCATCCAATAAGAGCAGATCCGGCTGCGTCAGTAACAGCTTGACAAGAGCCGCGCGCTGCAGCTCACCCGCGCTCAAATCATAAGGATGGCGCTGCAGCAGAGCGGAAAGACCGGTTTTATCCAACAAAGCCTGCAGTTGATCCGAAACAGGGACATGCCTTTCTCCAATGATGCCCGCCGCGGCAAGAAAACGCTTGCCCGCAGATACTGTGGCGGTGATGTCCGCAAAATCCTCCGCCAGTGTCTCCCGCGCAAACAAAAGCTTTGGATTTTGGGGCAGATAGGCAATGCGCAGGGGATCTTTTTTATATTTGATTTTACCGCGCCAAGGGCGAATTGCACCGTTTAACAGGCGCAGCAGCGTACTCTTACCCGCTCCGTTTCCGCCCAGCACACACAGCAGCTCCGCTTGAAAGACCGTGAGCGAAAGCTCCCGCAGAACGGGCTCCTGCTCTTTAGCAAAACGAAAATCCACATCCTGCAGCTCCAGCAACGCCTCCCCCGGTTCTTTCTCAACGGTCTTCGGCTGTTTCCCCTGCGGGCTGCCGTTGCGACCCAGAGCCGTTTTGGCCTGCCGGACTGTGACGGGCAATTGTTCCGCCTGCGGCGGTTTGGCATGGCGCAAGTACAGCTTCGCAGGCAGGGGTAGCAGGGCACGCAAGTTTTCCTGCTCTTGCCCGGCCAAAAAGGCCGCAGCTTCACCCGGCGCTCCGGTAAACAGCAGCTCACCGTTATCCATGACCGCAACGCGGTCCGCCAGGGCAAACACCTCATCCAGACGCTGCTCCGTAAGAACGATGGTGGTGCCCAGCTCCCGATTGATGCGCAGCAGGGCGTTGTGAAAGTCCACCGCCGCAATCGGATCCAACTGGGACGAGGACTCGTCCAACAGCAACGCCTGCGGTTGCATCGCCATAACAGCCGCAAGGGAAACCAGCTGCTTCTCCCCGCCGGAAAGCGCATCGGTCTGCCTGCGATAGAACGCTTCAATCCCAAAAAAGCTGACGGCCTCCGCAACACGGCGGTGCAGCAAAGCGGGTGCCGTGCCAATGCATTCCAGGCCGAAGGCCAGCTCCGCGCGCACGGTATCCAGCACCAGCTGGGCGTCCACGTCCTGCTGCAGCATGCCAATACGCGCAGCCGCCTCCCGCTCCGGCAGAGCCGCAATATCTTCACCAAAAAAGAGAATTTCACCGCCCCGCTCCCCTTTCGGGGCAAGAACCGGTTTCCAATGGCGCAGCAGCGTTGTTTTGCCACAGCCGGAGGGGCCGCATAACAGCACAATCTCCCCCTCCTGCACAGAAAGGGAAACATCGCGCAGCGCCTGCCCCGTGAACCCGCGATAGCGGAAATTTAAGTGTTTGACTTGGAGCGCTTCCAACGCAGTTCCACCACCTTTCCGCGGAGTTTTTCCGCCAGCTCTAACGCGCTGGGCATCAGAACCAGCAGCAGATAAAACGCATAACCCAAGCAGGCCTGCCCGCTAAACGGAAGAGCCTGTGTGACCGGATAGAAGAGGAAACTTGCCCAGCCCTGTAAGCGCACGGCGGCACACAGCACGAACAGAACAGCGGATAATACGCAAACCAGGATGTCCCGGCGGCAAAAGCGGTAACTGCGGCTACGGCTGGGCTTGCCGCTGCCATAGCCGCGCGCACGCATGGAATCGGCAGTGGTGACAGCAGATTCCAGCGAAGAGCCCAGCAACGCGGAAAGCTTGATACCTCCGTGATAGAGCTTGTCCGCCCGGCTTTGCCTCCCCGGCGCAAGCGCGCCGTCCAGCGCCTCATTTAAGCGCTGCGCGTCCCGCTTCATGCTGCCCATGCGCCGCAACGCCATGGAAAGCAGTAGCGCCGTCGTGGGCAGATGCGCGCCGAGCAGATAAACCACCCGTTCCGCATCTATCACCAAGCTGAAGCAGGCAAACCACAGCAGGATGCTCAGCAGCACCAGCGCTGAGCAAATGCCGTAATACAGCCCCTCCAGAAAAATGGGCGTATCACCCAGATAGAACCAAACCGTCAGTCCGTTGCTGTTGAGAAAGGTGTTTAGAAACAGAATAAACAGTGCAATCCATGCAAAGCGGGACAGACTCTTTCGCAAGCTTTTTCCGCCGAGATACATCAGATGCAGCAGCGCAGACGCGAAAAAGGAAAACATCGCATACACCGGGTGAATGCTGAGCATGGAAAACACGATAGCCCCGCCCAATACAAGCAGGGCCGTGACGGGATGGTACGCATACAGCGCCGGTTTTTTCATCTTACACTTTACTCCATTTGATACCCAGCGGGGTATCTTCCAGGGTGATGCCCATCTCCTTAAGCGCGTCCCGGATACGATCTGCCTCCGCCCAGTTTTTGTCCTGTCGCGCCTGAGTGCGCGCGGCAATCATCGCTTCGATTTCATCGTCCAGCAGAGCTTTCTCCTCCTGCTTGACGATACCTAAAACAGCGCACAGCTCGTCAAACATAGCAAGGAGCGCCGTGCAGTCCTGCCGGGACAGCAGCCCTCCGGCCAGCACGCTGTTTCCCTCACGCACCAACTCAAACACAGCGGCCAGGGCATCCGCCGTGTTTAAATCGTCCTCCATTGCGCAGATGAACTGCGCATGTTTTTCCTTTAGCAGCGCTGCAATATCTGCGCTTTCCTGTCCATCCCGCGCCTTTTCCAGCGCAAAGGCAAGATTTTCGCGGAAATGATACAGCCTTGTGAGCGAAGCCTTGCATTGGGTGATGACATCCGTGCTGTAATTGATGGGGCTGCGGTAATGGGAGGCAATCATGAGATATCGAATCGGCTCATAGCCAAAGGCCTCAGCCACATCGCGCACTGTGAAAAAATTGCCCAGAGATTTGCTCATTTTCACATTATCCACATTGATATAACCGTTGTGCAGCCAGTAGTTGGCAAATGGCTTACCGGTATAGCACTCACTCTGCGCAATTTCGTTTTCGTGATGCGGAAAAATCAAATCCTGCCCACCGCAATGGATATCCGCCGTCTCACCCAGATAGCGCATCACCATAGCAGAGCACTCAATGTGCCACCCGGGTCTGCCGTCCCCCCAGGGGGAAGGCCAGAAGGGCTCACCGGGCTTGGCCGCTTTCCAGAGCGCGAAATCCATCGGCTCTTTTTTCACTTCACCCACCATGATGCGTGCACCGGCCTCCAGCTCCTCCAACGGTTGGTGGGAGAGCTTGCCGTAATCCACAAAGCGCGCGGGGCTGAAATAGACATCCCCCTGTGCCGCATAGGCATAGCCTTTTTCAATTAATCCCGCAATCAAAGTGATGATTTCCCCGATATTCTCCGTTGCCTTGGGGTGCACCGTGGCCTCGCGTACATTGAGGCCATTGGCGTCCGTCCAATATTCCTTGATATAGGTCTCGGAAATGGTTGTAAAGTCTGTCCCCTCTTCATTGGCGCGCTTGATGATTTTATCGTCAATATCCGTGAAATTTTGCACATAGCGCACAGAAATGCCCCGGTATTCCAGATAGCGGCGCAGCACGTCGAACACGCACAGCGGGCGGGCGTTCCCGATATGGATAAAGTTATACACCGTGGGCCCGCAGGCATACAGCTTTACCTCCCCCTCATTCTGCAGAACCAGTTCTTCCTTCTGGCGCGTTAAGCTATTATACAGCTTCATATTATCTCTCCTTTTTTTGCATCCTTTAATTCCCGTTCCAGCTTTTCAATCCGCAGCTTCATTTGACAAAGCTCCTGCGAGACCGGATCCGGGATGTGAATCTGATCCAAACGATCCACCCGCTTACCGTCTCGCTTGACTATGTGAGCGGGCACACCCACGGCGGTGGAGTTGGGCGGAATTGCTTCCAGCACCACAGCCCCCGCTGCAATGTTACAGTTATCCCCCACTGTGAACGGCCCCAGCACCTTCGCCCCGGAGCCGATGAGCACATTGTTGCCAATCGTCGGGTGGCGCTTGCCGCTGTCTTTCCCCGTTCCGCCCAAGGTCACACCTTGATAAATCGTGACATCGTTCCCGATTTCCGCCGTTTCACCAATCACAACGCCTGTGCCGTGGTCAATAAACAGGCGCTTGCCGATTTTCGCCGCCGGGTGTATTTCGATGCCGGTTTTACGCACCGCGCGTTGGGAAATCCAGCGCGCCAAAAAGAAAAAGCCCTTATTTTGGCACCAGCTTGCCCGGCGGTGCATGCGTATCGCCTTCATCCCCGGATAGAGCAGCAAAATCTCCAAGGCACCCCGTGCCGCAGGGTCCCGCTCCTTCACGCAGGCAATGTCTTCTCGAATTCGTTCAAACACGGCAATCACCTTTTCTCAAAAAATAAAAACTCCGTCACCCGCAATGGCGGACAACGGAGGCGACTGGCGCGGTTCCACTCCTGTTTTCACTCACTGGGGCGGTTGTAAACGTACCCCTCTGCCTATAACGGAGCAAGCCGTGCGACAATACTGGAGGCACGCCTATTCGGCCTGCCGGTTCCTGCCGCCTGCTGACGGGTGCATTTCATAAAATGGGCAAACAGGAGCTTTTCAGCAGCCGCTCCCTCTCTGCGTTCCCCTTGTTTTATTACTTCTCCCGCTCAACGCATGTTAGATGTACTGTTAGTATATGCAGCTCATTTCGAAAAGTCAATCTTTTTTTTGCTCTGCTTCATACAGCGCAGGCCCACTATCACGCACAGCAGGGCAAGCAAACCAATCGATATATTCCCCGCAACCTCCAAAACCGAAGGAGAAATCAGTTTTGCCAAATCCGAAAGGAGCTTAAGCGCCAGCAGCACAATGAGTAGCAACATAGACAGTGTTTTCAGCGCATTCCAATGCTTAAGCGGCAGGGTGACATCCTGCGAAGTGGCAATCATTTGGAACGAGGTGATGACAATGGAAACAGCCGTAATCGTCATAACCAGCAGAATGTTTACAACGCCTGCACTCATGAAGTAAATTAGGGCTCCCGTGATGAGCGTAGGGTAGTAAAACTCCTCAAAAACCAGAGCATTCATGAGCTTCTTGCTCTCCGGCGTATTGAGCAGCTTGCGGCTTTGCAGGTAATAGCTCAAACCGGATATCACGGAGCACAGCGCAACAATCCACATCAACGCGTTGGCAAACAGCGGCAAAGTCATACTGAACGTAACGCCCGCCGCCTTTTCCGCCTCAAACAACACATCATAGCGCAGCAGAACATTGGCAATAAGTATTAAGCCGGAGAATACCATTTGAAATATAGTTTTCAGTTTGCCCCAGATATTGGCCGGAATCACAACCCCCTGCTTGGAGGCAACAATACGCACGGCTGTCATAATATAGTCCCGCGTGAGAATGATGACGGGAATTAGAAAATTGCACCAGCCGTGGTAAACAAATACCAGCAGTGCCGCCGTGGTGATGAGCTTATCCGCAACCGGATCCATCAAGCTGCCGAAGACGGTGACTTGATTGTGTGTGCGTGCATAGAGGCCATCAATAAAATCCGTTATGCACGCGCCGCCGAACAGCAACACAGCCACCAGCTCGTGGTTGTTGAACTCCAGCATGGCCGCCGCCAAAAACGCGGGCACCATCAGCATGCGAAACAGGGTCAGTTGATTCGGTATATTCATTTTCATAATCGCGTAACCTTTCCCAAAAAATGGAGAGCGACTTTTAGTATACGACAATTTCAAGGCTTCGTCAATCTTCTGAAAGAACTTCACCCAGTAAATCATATTCTTTCACAGCAAAAATATGAACGTTCACAAAGCTGCCCGGCTGATAATCCCCTTTGCCCGTGAAGATGATGCAGGTGTCGATTTCCGGCGCATCCATATAGCTGCGCCCGCGATAGCTGTCTGTATACGGGGCATACTCCTCCACCAGAACGCGGTAGCTTTGCCCAATGTGCGCCCCATTCTTCTCCTGCATAATGTCATACTGATCCTGCATCAAAATTTCGCCGCGCCGCTGTTTTACTTCCTCCTCCACGGTTTGCACCAAATCGAAGGCCGGCGTACCCTCCTGCGCAGAAAAGCGGAAACAGCCCATGCGGTCAAATTCCATTTCGTTGACAAACTCCGCGAGCTCCTCAAACGCCTCTTCACTCTCGCCGGGGAAGCCGACAATAAACGCCGTGCGAATCACCGCATCCGGCAGAGTTTTGCGAATACGCGCAATGGTTTCGCAAATTTTTTGCTTGTCACCGCTACGGTTCATTGCCGCGAGCACTGCGTCATTGCAATGCTGCAGCGGCAGGTCAATGTAATGTAAAATCTGCTCATGCGCCGCCATAACATCCAGCAGCTCCTGCGTCAGCTTATCCGGGTAGCAATACAGCAGGCGTATCCACGCCAGACCCTCAATTTCACAGAGCTTTTCCAACAACTCCGGCAGCTTTGGTTCACCATATAAATCGGCACCGTAATTCGTTGTATCCTGCGCAATCAAGATGAGCTCTTTTACGCCGTTCGCAACCAAAACCTGCGCTTCGTTAAGCAAGTCTTCCATCGGGGCGGAGCGAAACGGACCGCGTATTCCCGGAATGGCGCAGTAGCTGCAGCAGTTGGAGCAGCCGTCCGCAATTTTTAAATAGGCCCAGTATTCCGGCGTTGTCAAAACACGCTCCCCCGTTAAGGGCAAATCACAGGGAGAGGGATAGACGCTCACAGCCTCATCCCCCATCACCTCCCGCACGAGCGCGACAATATCCGCGTTTGCGCCAATGCCGATTACGGCGTCCACCTCCGGAATTTCTGTGAACACCTCATCCTGATAGCGCTGGGGCAGGCAACCGGTAACAATAATTTTTTTCACTAAACCCTGCTGCTTGAGCTCCGCCATCTCTAAAATATTTTCAATCGCCTCTGCCTTTGCCTCGTCAATAAAGGCGCAGGTGTTGATTATGACAGCGTCTGCCCCGTCCAGGTAATCCGTAATCTCCATGCCCGCCGCGTCCAACTTGGCAAGCATGCGCTCCGCATCCACTTGATTCTTGGGGCAGCCAAGAGAAATAAACCCAATCCGATACATAAGACCTCTCCATTCCGTTACTCCAAATAGTCCATTTCATCGTCCTGCGGAGCAAGCTCCGCAAGCGGAGAACACTCCGCAAGCACGGCGCGGACATCGGAATAAGCATAACCCAAACGCAAAAACGTGTCAACGACTCGTTTTCGCTCCTTTTCCGTATGGATACGGTTTACAAATTTCCGTTCCAGGAGCTCGGCTATTTTTTCCTGCGGATCAAACGCCTGCTCCTCCTCCAGTTCCTCCACCGCTTCCCGCGCGGTTTCTCGGTCAACCCCGCGCTGCACCAGCTCTTGCACGATGCGCCGAGGCGCCATGCCCTTACGGCATAGCAGCTCCTGCCCAAGCTGTCGCGCATAGCGGCTGTCGTCCAACAGCCCCAGTTCGGCAATATGCTCCACCGCTTCGGACGCGGCATCGCCATCTGCGCGCTCCCGCAGCTTTCGCAGCAGTTCTTGCTTGGAATGATCCCGATAGGTCAAGAGTGAGAGACCCTTATCCAGCGCCTTGGCGCGGGCAGCACGGCGCAGCAGCTCCTCCCACCGCGCCTCGTCCAGCTCCTCCCCCTCCGGGATACCGGCGGCATACCAAAAATCACGCGTCACGGTTAGGCGGTACTCCCCGTCCAGCATGATATGCATTTTCGTTCCCCGGCCCGCCTTGGATGTAATGCGCATTATTCGTCAAATTCCTCGTCGTCATCCACGGCGATATCCAGCTCCGCCTTGGCCTCCTCCTTGGACTTAGCTCCTTTTTTGGCGTCCGAACTTTTTGCGCCCTTTCTGCCCTTATCGGGATTTTTTTTCATTTCCTCGCGCACCTTTTCCTCAAGCTCTATCGCAAGCTCGGGGTTTTGCTTGAGATATTCCTTGGAATTATCGCGCCCCTGCCCCAGGCGTAAATCACCGTAGGAGAACCAGGCACCGCCTTTTTTCACTATGTCATAGCGCACACCCAAATCCAAAATTTCGCCCTCGCGGGAGATGCCCCGTCCGTACATAATATCAAACTCCGCCTCTTTAAAGGGCGGCGCAACCTTGTTTTTCACAATTTTTGCCCGTGTTCGGGAACCAACAAACTCATTGCCGCTTGCTTTCAGCTGTTCAATTCGGCGCACATCGATGCGCATAGATGCATAAAATTTTAAGGCTCGGCCGCCCGTTGTTGTTTCCGGATTGCCATAAGAAACACCAATTTTTTCGCGCAGCTGGTTGATAAAAATAATAATTGTATTCGATTTTGCTATGGCTCCGGCAAGTTTACGCAGCGCCTGGGACATCAGCCTGGCATGCAAACCAACGTGAGAATCGCCCATTTCGCCCTCAATTTCTGAGCGCGGCACCAGGGCGGCCACAGAGTCCACAATGATGATATCCAGCGCGCCGGAGCGGGTCAGCGCTTCGGCAATCTCCAGCGCCTGCTCACCGTTATCCGGCTGGGAAACCAGGAGTGACTCCACATCCACGCCCAGATTGGCGGCATAGGCCGGGTCCAGAGCATGCTCCGCGTCAATAAACGCAGCCTCCCCCCCTGCCTTCTGCGCCTGCGCAACCACATGCAGCGCGAGGGTTGTTTTACCGGAGGACTCCGGCCCATAGATTTCAATGATACGCCCCTTAGGCATGCCGCCTATCCCCGTTGCCATATCCAGCGCAATCGAACCGGTGGGAATGGCCTCCACTTTAAGGTTACTGCTTTCACCCAAACGCATGATGGAGCCTTTGCCGAACTGTTTTTCAATCTGTAGCAGCGCCGTTTCCAACGCCTTTTGTCTGTCAGCCATGGTGTTCCTATCCTTTCCGCACATTTGTTCCTTATTTATTGTACTTAGTTTTTCCAAAAATTGCAATATGTTTTTGCAAAAAATTTTAACTTCGCAGTTTTTTTGAAAAAGGGCTTGCTTTTTTGCCAATAATCTGTTATCATGTTTCTCGTTGTGATTGCAGGGTATGGATAAATCCCCTGCTTCCGGATGAAAATAAGGAGGTGTGACACATGGCAAAATGCGATTATTGCGGAAAAGATGTGTCTTTCGGCATACAGGTTTCCCACTCACACAGGCGTTCAAACAGAACATGGAAGCCGAACATTAAGCGCGTAAAAGCGGTTGTGAACGGCTCCCCGAAGCGCGTTCATGCCTGCACACGCTGCCTGCGTTCCGGTAAAGTTCAGCGCGCCGTTTAACAGAACAGACACAAAAGATTCCTCTGGTTTTAGCCAGAGGTTTTTTATTTTCACCATTCTCCGGCGAAAACATAACATAATAGTATCTGAAATTCCAAAGGAGTTGCATGCTATTATGGATTGCGAGAACAATGTTCGCTACACCATCCGCCAGGGCGACAACCTCTATCAGCTTGCCCGCTATTTCCGCACAGACGTGCCCTCCATCCTTGCCATGAACCCGAGCCTCGACCCCTATCGCCTGCGCATCGGATCGATTTTGGACATCTGCCCCGGGGAGGGTTTTGTGCTACATAACGCAACAACAAGTACACCCGCCTACCCGGACCCTTCCAAGCTGATTCGTCTGATTAATGAAATGCACCTGGTCTGGGAGCAGCATGTATATTGGACGCGCATGGCCATCATCAGCATTGCCCAACAATTACGTGACCAGCCGCAGACCATCGGCCGGCTGCTGCAGAATCCCGGCGACCTGGAGCGAATTTTTGCCCTGTATTATCCGAGCGAAACCGCGCGGATGATTGCGGATTTGTTCACGGAGCACTTGGAAATCGGCGCGGCGCTCGTAACCGCCCTGCGTGACGGAAAAGAGGCTGAAGCGGCTGAGCTGAACAAGAAATGGTATGAAAATGCGGATGAAATCGCCCAAACCCTTAGCACAGCAAACCCCTATTACGACAGAAAAGAGCTGCAGGATATGCTCTACCGCCACCTGGATCTCACCTCACAGGAGGCCGGGATGCGCCTTTCCGGTAATTACAATGCAGATATTGATGCCTTTGATATGGCCGAGGAAGAAATCCTTGCTATGGCGGATTATTTGGTGCGCGGAATTGTGAAGCAGTTCCCGCAGAAATTCTGATATCACTTCGGCACGTAACAGTAGTTCATTTTGCGGGTCGAAATGCTCGGTCGTATGGGATTTTGACCCGCAAAATTTTTACTACTGTTTGGTGCAGGAGTAATCGTATACTTTGGTATTAGTCAACTTTTTTATCCCGCTTGGAGTAACGCAAACCCGCAAAGAAAAGAAGGAGAATCGCCGCAGCCAGCAAACTCCAAAGGCCAAAAGGAGCTGCCCTGTGCAATTTGTTTTCTTGCATAACAGTCGCCTGCGCCTTGAGGTTCCCAGCGTCCGCCTGCTGATATGAGGGCAGGTGTATGATTTCCGTGGTCTCCTGCAACTCCTCCTGTACTGTCTGCGCCGCTTTCGTCGTTTGGGGGCGCGTCACAGCTTTTGCGGCTGTAGCAACGGCAGTTTTCTTCGCCTGCGCCGCAACAACGGGCGCGGACGACGACAGGGAGGGGAGCGCCAGCTGCATACCATAATCCTGCGACTGGTCAAACACAAACAGCGAAATTGCACCCGCCAGCAAATAACCAACGGGATCGGGGCAGTTCGCCGCCTTTTCACTCCCCTTCTGCGGCAACAAGGTATGCAACAACTTGCTGTAGCTTGGGTCATTATACAACCATTGCAGTGTCAATTTTTCCAGGAATACGCCCATTTCCGCGGCAAATGCATCCTGCGGAAACAATGTTCCCGGGCGGAATTGAATTTTTGTAAATACTCCGTCGAGCAAAATCTGCTCCGTAACGGCTCTGCCGATTTTTTGCAGCAGCTTGCTGCCGCCGCCGTTGCGCAGCCACGCAAGCGCATCTTGATAAAACGCATCCTCTTGCGGTTTTTCATTGCCCTGGTAAATATAGGCCAGCGTGCTATAAACCAAATCGCCAAAGGTTCCCGGTTTTGTCTTGTCGCCAAAGCCCAGGGTATCTATAAAGGCTGTGCACGGTTTCTTTGATACCTGAATATTCAACAAACCATCCAGAGCATTCAGTAGTAGCTCATTCAAATAATCTGCATCCTCAAGCAGCAGCTCATCCAGCTGCGCAAAGAAATCCTTCACGAAACTCATTAGGTTTGTGTTAACACTAAACAGCTCTCTGCCGTTCAGCTGCAATCCCGTGCCGAACACCTGCGTGAGCAGCTGTGCCGGGTCAACACCGGCAGCTTGCAGCGCATTGAGGGTTCCGCCGGCTTTGCGAACCTGTTTCAATAAATCGGCAAGCTGCTGTTCAATCATCTGTGTACCAAATGCCGCCAAGCCGTTTTCACCGAAACTGCGGTAGAACGAAAAGCTGTATTTATAAGGCTGCGCATAGCTTTGCTCCGCTGTTGTAATCGGCGCATCGCGGTCACAGTCTACGGCGTCCACAAACATTTTTCCATTTGCAACACGAAGCATGCGGTATTGGTTGGGGAAGTTGCTGAGCGAGGAACTCATCATATCGTACAACATCGTGTGATTTTTCCCTCGGTAGACCGCGGTATCATCCATGTGATAATGCCCTGTAACTGTGAATCGCATCCCA
This sequence comes from Oscillospiraceae bacterium, assembly GCA_031549535.1. Classification (GTDB taxonomy): domain Bacteria; phylum Bacillota; class Clostridia; order Oscillospirales; family Acutalibacteraceae; genus JAVBPP01. Next base: position 19,640 of record JAVBPP010000023.1, on the reverse strand, counting down.
GCTTTGGCAAGCGCGGGTGTAACCTCGCGCCAGTTGTCTAAAATAAAATTCTGAAAAAGTGGTTCCTGCAGGCCGTTGTGCGGCACAAGGCTGTGGTGAATCATGCCCAAGGGGCTTCTACCCTCGGCCTTTGCCTGCTCACACTGCGCGAGAACCCAGTGCAACAGCTCCGGGGTCATATATCCGCCGGTTTCGTGCTCCGCCTTGCCGCTGGCTGTGTTATCCGCGCTGTATTTGGAAACATCCATCACGATCAAACGGTAGTCCTTCCCCAAATCAGCCGCATAGGATAGGCCGCCCGCCTACTTGCCCGCAGGAGGGGTATAGCTGCTGACAGCGCGATTGAATCCGAGATTTTGATAAATTTCACGAAACTCGGCCTGCGTGGTAATGCGCCCGGTTTCCCGTTTGCCGGAGGAAAAATCGAGCGCCAGGGAATTATTGATGTCGTGATTGCCGTTCGTAACAAATACGGGAATGCCGGTTTCCCGCTGAAAGCGCTCCAGCCTTGCCGCCAATTCGACATGCGCGTTGTATTCACCTTCCCGCGTGAGGTCGCCCGCCACGAGCAGATAAGGAAAGTCACTCTCCTGCATGTCGCGCGCAATTTGAGCGAATGCGGATTCCAGCAATGCGGGCGTTTGCTCCAACTGCTTTGCATTCCCCCGTTCAAAGGCCTGCCAGGCCGCATTTTTTCCACCCATACTGCCCTCATCCAGATAATGGATATCTGACAGCGAGGCAAGCGAAAGCCCCTCCTCCTCAGCCTGCGCAAACACAAGCTGTGAAACGCCGAGCATGGTGCAGAGCAGCGCTATAATCGTGAGAATACTCATGCATTTTTTCATAAACAATTCCCTCCTACGCTTTATGCAGCATAAATTTGCCAGACATATTGTAACTTATGTTACCAGTAATTGCAAATGCTTTTTTCCTTCTTCAGCAATCTTGGCGGGCAGCTGTTTGCCCGGGTTCTGCGCCAAACTCACTGTTCCTCAAACTTGCCGGAGGATGGCCTCTATCATCTCGTTCATTGAAAACAAACGGTGTGGAACATTTTTTAATGTGATGGAGAGCTCCGGCAGATTACCCTGCAATGCTTTCAGTGCTACTGATACACCGGAGCGAACAGAGCGATGCTTGTTTCCGATACGGATTAGGCTCATCAGCGCAAAACTAAAAAATTGAAAGAACATTTCGTTGCGGTTTGCTACAAATTCGTCCGGGGTAAACGGCAGGTCGGCAAATGTATCATAGCTGTTCAATATCTCAATCAATAACGGAACGCTGCTTACATCCTCCAGCTTTCCCAGCAAATAGATGGCGCTCACGCCGCGGAACATGTTATATTTTCGGCTGGTTTTCGGGACGTAGGGATCAAGCATTGCCGCTGTTTGCCGCAGTACAGGCAGTGCCGTTTCTTGCCTCATCAAGCCAAGCGCAAGGGCGCTGTGCTTTTTTAAGGCCTCATCTGCATCCCCCAGCCACTGCGTTAGTTTCTCTGCCGCTGACACGCCCATGCGTCTGGCCGACCACATTGCAATACCGGGCTGTTCACTGCGAAGGCCCGCCTCTATAGCTTCTAAATTATCCAACCAATGCAATTCACCGTTTTCCGTCCCGTTATAACAACCTGTCAGAACCATGCGGTTGTTTTTCTCATCCAAACACGAGCTGGAGCGCAGCAACTGCGCCAGTTCATTATAGGGCACTTCCCGCAGGGAGATGTGATCGCGCACAGACAGATACGCCATTGCCGCGGCGGCTTCCCCGCATTTTTGCATATCGGTATTCATGCGTACGCAGGAGGCCAGCTCATGGTCGGAGGAAAGGCACCTACCGCCCACCAAAATCCCCTTATAGCCCTTGGGAATCAAGGCACCCGCCGGAACAGGGATAGAAAAATTCACGCCGAACAGGTTGGCAACCGTGTTCCATTCAATCTGCAAATCGCTCTCAAAGGCCACATCCTTGCTGTGGTTGTCCAGATTGGAATGTGCGTAGAAAAGGGGGTTGGGGCAGTTTTTTCCCTGTGCAAAATCAGCAAAGGAAAGCGTTTCTTCCCCAACGATGCGCGCACTTTCCCGGACACCCATCAAGCTTGCAGGAAGAAGAAAGGGCTGCTCTGCATACCTACTTTTCAGATAATGCGGCTGTGTCATGGTATCTATGAGTTTTTGCGCACAATCCAAACGGTCATAGGGATTGATGTAGCCGCAGTCCTCATTGCTTGTGTGAAAGCTGCCATTTTGAAAACAAAAAGAGGGCAACGTAAAGGGTTGCATCTTTCCGTCAAACAGGCGGCCGCCCTGCATTTCACAGCCCGCAATACGGCAAAGAATGGCATTGCCGGTGCAATCCATAAGGATTTCCGCACTATAATTGCAGATTTTTCCGGCACGGACACAACGCAGTCCAAGCGCCCTTTTTTTCTCCAGATAAACGGCTGTTACGACACTTTCATATGCAAATTCCGCTCCATAGCTGTGTGCCGTTTTCTCCAAGACTATGGATTTGGCGCAAGGATGGTTGCCCATTTGGGGTGTGAAATGACCGCGTGTTATTTCGTGCATGTGGGCGTCAATATCCTCATAGCTGCCGCCGGGCGAACCAAAATAATAGCCCGGTACGCCACCCGCCGTGTGCGTGCCCCCCATGCTGACAGATTTCTCCAAGCCAAGAACGCGCAGGCCGCGCTTCGCCGCACAGCTGAGGGCTATTGCACCGGCGGTGCCCAGACCAACCACAATCAAATCGTAGTGCGCCTCAAATTGCACTGTGGGATTGGACTGTTGCGTTAGGACACCGTCCCGCAACTCAGATAGAATCATGTATTTCCTCCTCACGCCAACCTTATTTGGGGGTAATATGCTCGTAAAGTCTCGCATACTCCTCACAGGTTTGCAATAATTCTTCATGACAGCCGGAGCCGATCACACGCCCTGCCTGCAAAAAATAGAGGCAGTCCGCATGCTGCACCGTGGAAAGGCGGTGCGCCACAACCACGCTGGTGCGCCCCTGCATCAATTCCTGCAGCGCCTCCTGCACCAACCGCTCGGCTTCGGAGTCCAGGCTGCTGGTCGCCTCATCCAAGAGTAAAACCGGCGCATCTTTTAGCATTGCCCGCGCAATGGCAATGCGCTGCCTCTCACCGCCGGAAAGGCGTACGCCACGCTCGCCGACTGTTGTTTCATAGCCCTGCGGCTTCTGGAGAATAAAATCGTGAGCGTTTGCCTTTTTTGCCGCCGCCCAAATTTCCGTGTCGCCCGCGCCCGGTTTACCATACGCGATATTCTCGCGAATTGTTCCGTTGAATATATAGGCGTCCTGCGGTACATAAGCTATTTTCTGCCGCAAAGCGTCCAGCGTATAGGCGGCGAACGGTTGCCTATCCAGCGTCATGCTGCCGCTCGAAACCGGATAGAGTCCTGCAAGCAGCTTGATGACTGTGCTTTTCCCGCTGCCGCTATCCCCGACTAGTGCTATCATTTGCCCGTTTTCCGCACGGATGGAAACATCCGAGAGTACCGTTTCCTCCGCTTGATACGCAAAAGTTACATGTGAGAGCGCCGCTCCGGCGGAGCAGTCCTCACTGTGGGTCTTCTCTGCCGCGTATTGCGGCTCTTGTTTCTCGCTCAGCAGCGCATAAAGGCGCGAAATGCCGGCAAACGCTTTTTGCATCTGTGCCGGCTTTTCCGCCGTGTTCACAAGCACATTGATAATCATACTGCCAAGAGATACCGATGCTGCAAGGTTCGGCACAGAGAGACTGCCATTCATGGCAAATATCGCGCCTGCGATCGTGATGATGATTTCGCCCGAAAACCAGACGATAATGTTCATTGTGCCAATCAGCGCATCCATATGGCTATACCGCTTCTGCTGCTGCCATGCCGCCTCCAAGCCCTTGCGGAATCGGGAGTTATACAGGCTTTCCAGTCCGTACATTTTGATGATTCCGAAGCCCGTCACATTCTCCGTAACCGCCTTTGACAGGTCTGAAATGCGTTCCCGTATGTTCTTGTTGATTTCCCGGAACGGATGCACTACCTTGACCATCATCACCAGGAACAAAAGCCCGGATAGGAACGCAATCAAAGCAAGGCGCCAATCCAGCATGGAGAGATAGGGCAACAGGAGTATAAGCGACATCAAATTGCCGGAAAACTCGGCGAAATCCCGCAGTGCGGAATCCAGCGAATCAATGTCGCCATTCAAACGCGCCAGCGAATCGCCGCTGTGCATGGCATGAAAATAAGCGATTGGCATTTTTTGCAAATAGCGGAAGGATTGAATTCTGATGTCACGCAGGATTGCAAATTGGTTTTTTCGTTCCAGATAGTAGGCATATATGCGCAGTACAATGTGGAATATGATGTTCATGGAAATCCAGAAAATCACCTGATTCAGTTGGTTTTGTTCTCGGTCAATGAAATAGGCGATCAGCACCCGCATGGCCTGCGCATCAAAGATGTGAGAGAGCGAACCAATGATGCAGACCACGAACTTCAGCACAATATAGCGGCGGCGATTTTTGCCCATCAGGCTAAAAAAGCGCTGCAAATCCATCAGGATTCCTTCATTGCGTCGCGTCATCGGCTCCTCCTCCTTCCTGTGGGTGATCCGTAAACAACTGCGAAGCATACAGCTCTGTATAGCGTCCCTGCGCCTCAAGCAAGGCTTCGTGCGTTCCGGCTTCGATAATCTCGCCGTTTTCCAGCACTAAAATCCTGTCCACCCCGCGTACGGTGGAAATTCGGTGCGCTATGACAAAAACCGTTTTGTGGCGGGATAGGTTCGTTATGGCTTGCTGGATGTACGCTTCCGACACGGTATCCAACGCGGCAGTCGGTTCGTCCAGTAAGATAATGGGCGCGTTTTTCAACATGGCACGGGCAATGGCGATGCGCTGACACTGCCCGCCCGAAAGCCGCACACCGCGCTCCCCGAGCTGCGTGTCAAACCCCTCCGGTAATGCCGTGATGAACTCCAGTGCGTAGGCATCCTGCGCGGCCTGCTCCACCTCGGCGTCGCTTGCATCGGGGTTCCCCATGCGGATATTCTCGCGGATGGTCATATCAAACAGGTAGGCTTCCTGATTCACCAGGGCAATCTGTCTGCGCAGGGCGGTTAAATTCCACTGTGCAATCGAATGCCCGTAGACGCTGATGCAGCCGCTGTAGTTGGCATCATAGCCGCATAGCAGCTTGAGCAGGGTGCTCTTTCCGCCGCCGCTCGCACCGACCAGTGCCACCTTGCCCCCCTTTGGCACCGTGAAGCTGCAACCACGCAACACCTGTAGCCCGTTCGGATAAGCAAACGATACATGCTGAATGGAAATTGCATCCTGTGTTGTCAATGTTTCCATGGGCGCTGCGCAAGAGGTAAAATCCAAACCATCCGCACGTTCCGGCTCTTCCTGCAGCAGTGCAAACAGGTGCTTTGCGCGTCCGCTATGCTCCACCATATCTACATAGCTGTCTGCTGTCGATTTGATGGCAAAGGTGACGCGCGGCAGAATGTTGGCAAAGGCATACAGTGTACCAACCGTGAGGCTCCCACGAAAGGCCATTACCCCACCGACGGAATAGGAAAGCAGCCACGGAATGATATAATTAAAGTTGTTCATCGCCCAAATAAAGTTGCGGCGTGCCTGTGCGCGGATCTGTGCCTGCGCTGCGCTCTGTACCGCCCGCTCATAATGCCGCCCGTGGCTGCGCTGCATCCCGAAGATTTTGTAAAGCTCAGCGCCTTCCAAAAAATCGCGTAAATAGGCATTCGCTTCCGCGGTTTTCTCTTGCACCTCCAAGGAACGGTCCGCCACCGGCAGGCTGATTTTCCCGAGCAGAAAACTGATAAGCGGTACCACAACCAGGCAGATGCCGGTCAATGTCCAATTGATATCGCCAAGCAAGAATATCCCAATGAAAAAGCTGGCGGGGTTAAAAGAAAATGTACCCGCGATGGCATCACCGTAAAAATTTTGCAGCTTTTCAATGTCATTCATCACGCGGGAAATCACCTGCGCGCTATGGCGCGTGTCAAAATAAGCGATGGGCAGGCTGTTGATTTTTTCAACCGCCACGCGACGCATTTTTTGACCGGAAAGCGTGTTATAGCGATAAATGCTCAACGAATTCGAATAGGCCAAAGCCGTGCGCAGCACCAAGATGAGCAATAGTGACAGGATGAAGCCCGGCAGCCTTCCCTTATCCCCCGCGAGCACCAAATCAAGCAGACTGCCGGAGACCTTTGCCAGCGCGAGATTCCCAATCGCCGAGCCGTAACCGCCAATAAAGCGGACAAGGCCCCAACCCCAGAAGTATTCCTTACTGAATCGCAGCAGCTGCAATATTGTGGCGCACAGCGCCCCAAAGCGGATTTTTTCCGCTTTACTTTCTATATGCATGCGAATCACCCCTCACGAAATTAGTATCACAATCCCAAGCAGATTCCATCAGCGCCGCACCGGCATCATAAGCCGCAAGCGGATTTTCAAAGGAGCCTGACGGCAGCCAAAGCCGGTTGCCGCAGCGCAGGGGAAATGCGCCTGCATACTGATAACCGAAACGCTCGGCAATGCGCGCAATGCGGTAGCCTTGCAGTTCGGCAGGACGTTTTTCCCAAAACTTCCATAACGCACTACGCGCTGCGAACCAATCATCCTCAGGCGCAATCGGGAACGAAAGAAAGCAAAAGCTTTTCGCAAAGCCGCGGCAAATCTTGGCCGTGCCAACCGTTCTGTCGCACCAATCCGCATCCTCACAGCCCAGAATCGCTTGTATGCTTTTTCCTGTTATGTAAGGGCGAAACGCGGGGCAGGACTGCGCCGCACCGGTGGTATCCAAAATCCTCATGCATTCCACTGTGAACATTCCGCCGTTATCCGAAAATTCCACTGTGAAACCATGGGGATGCTCAGAGACGGATACCAAGTCAGCGAAAAAAATGGGAGGCCGCTCCACGTGACGAATCCGCTCGAACAGGATAGGCATGGCCGAAAAAGAAAGTCCGCCGCTGCCGTTGCCGTTGAGAGAAATATTCCGTTCCTGTAACGCGGCAACAAGTTGCACACCGGCCTGCGTTTGAGCGGCAGTATTCATCCTCGCGGTTTTCATTGCGCTTAAGAACTCATACCCTGCATGAATACCACGCTCCACTAAAAGCGCATCTTTATGCGCAGCAAGAAAGCCGAGGCCGGCAAAGGTGGCACCAAGAACAAGGGTGTCCGCAGACTGAGGCATATGCTCTCCCTCCCGCTGAAAGATAATATCAGTATAACAAATTTTTCCACCGCAAGTAAAGCCCCGGTTGTGCGGCACAAACCAAGCACGAATTGTTCGGAAGATTTATCTTGAAAGTCCCCTTGGACTATGGCATAATGTTACTAAATATAGGGTGTTCACAACATACGACGCACTGACTATCGAGATTTTTTCCCGAGCAAGCAAACAGAAAGAGGAGATTGTGGTATGGAGAGGAGATTGTGGTATGGAATGGTATATTATTTTGCTCCTTGCCGCCGCTGCGATAGCGGTTTTTGTGATTTGTTTGAGTGTTATTGCCGCCTTGGTTGCCGGAACTATTGTCACAAAGCCAGGCGGCATCAACCATCTGAGCTTTGAGCAGGTGCGCAGGATTCAAACAGAGCTGGGGCATGTGGATTATGACGCATATGATCGCATGGAAAAAGAGCGCTTTGTCATCCATCGCGATGACGGAGTGGAGATCGCCTGCGAGTTTATAAGCAGCCAAATGCCGTCCAAAGCGGAAAATCCGAAAAAATGCTTAATTTATGCGCACGGTTTCAGCCAAAATCGATTAATCGCGGTGCTTTTCCTCCCTGTTTTTCTGGCCATGGGCTATTCTGTGCTTATCTATGACCAGCGTGGATTTGGCGAAAGCGGCGGGGTTTGCAGCCTTAGCTATTTTGAAAAACATGACCTTGTTGCAATTGTCGCTTGGGTGAGGGCGCGCATGGGTGCGGACACATGGATTGGCCTGCAAGGCGAATCCATGGGCGCCATTACCATTCTGGAGGCATTGGACAACTTGCAGGATATTGCTTTTGCCATCCCGGATAGCAGCTGCGCCTGCGTTTACAGCGGTTTTTCCGGATTAACCCATTTACCTGCATTTCCGATTTTGAGCATTGTCAATTTGATTGTTAAGCTGCGGCACAAGTTTGTGTTGAAAGAAATCCGCCCAATTGACAAGGTGAAAAGAGCGCAGCTACCCATACTCTTTTTGCACGGAACGGCCGACAAAAAAATTGTGCAATCTGAGTGTCCGAAGCTTTTCGCGGCTGCGCAACATCCGCTATCACGCATGGAGCTTTTTGAGGGCTCAGATCACTGCATGGGGCACGCGAACGAAACAGAGCGTTATGAGCGTATTGTTAAGGAATTTGTGCAAGCGGCAGAGGCGGCCTATTCGCCTAAGGAATCCATTACTGCGGGGAGTATAACCGAATGAACGTGGAACTGAGACGGGAAGTACCTCTGATAGACTGTTATGATGTCATCGTGGCAGGTGGCGGTCCTGCGGGTTGTGCCGCCGCAACGGCTGCGCAGCGGACAGGCGCAAAAACGCTGTTGCTGGAGGCCACCGGCGCACTCGGTGGAATGGGAACGATTGGCCTGGTTCCGGCGTGGTGTCCGTTTTCGGATCATGAGCAGATTATCTATAAAGGCATCGCAGAAGAGGTGCTACAAAAAACGAAGGCCGCCATGCCGCACATCCAGGCGGACGCAAAGGACTGGGTGGCGATTGATGCGGAGGCGCTCAAGCGCGTGTATGATGAACTGTTAGCTGAAGCAGGCTGCGATGTATTGTTCCACACCATGGTCACCGCGGTGGAACGCGAGGGCAGGCGGATAGTCTATCTCCTGGCGAGTAATAAAAATGGGTTGACTGCATACAGCGCAAAAGTGTTTGTAGACTGCACGGGCGATGCGGATTTGATTGCATGGGCGGGCGGGGAATTTGATTATGGCGATGAGACCGGCGATGTTCAGCCTGTTTCGCATTGTTTTCAGATTTCAAATGTAGATTTATATGCCTATCAAAATGGTCCGCGGCTGCATAGCTCGCTACACGATTGCCCGGTTTATGACATCGTAGAAAGTGAAAAGTACCCGCTTGTGACAGACGGGCATTCCTGTAACAGCCTTGTGGGCGCGGGGACAGTCGGCTTTAACGCGGGGCATTTGTGGAACGTTCATTCCGTTGACCCCGCTTCTGTCTCCAAGGCATTGATGCAGGGGCGGCAGCTTGCCTATCAATTTCACCTGGGCTTAAAAGAGTTCTTCCCCAGCGCGTTTGCGGCCTCCTATCTTTCTGCCACGGCACCGGCCATGGGCATTCGTGAATCGCGCCGGGTAAAAGGCGAATACACCATTACACTGGAAGATTATCTCGCAAGACGCGACTTCCCGGATGAAATCGGGCGCAATTGCTACTATATTGATGTACATCATTCTGTCGGTGAGCGGGAGGAAATGAATGCGGGCGCTTTTCATTCGGATGACCGTATCGAGCGATATCAGCCGGGCGAAAGCCATGGCATTCCCTTCAGATGCCTCATTCCAAAGGGGCTAGACAACGTGCTGACTGCGGGACGCAATGTCAGCTGCGACCGTATGGTGCTGGGCAGCATACGCGTAATGCCGCCCTCGCTGGTCACCGGGCAGGCGGCGGGCACAGCAGCAGCGCTGGCGGCACAGCTTGGCGCAACCTTAACTGCGCTTGACACGAATTTGCTGCGGGCAAGGCTGCGGGAGGACGGCGCATTTTTCAAATAGGCCATTCGGCAAACCATGGCAAGGTGCGCCGTTTCATTCTGGTTACACCCATCCCAAAAGGAGGAGCTTACATATGAAACAGATCCAATTGATTACCCGTGCGGACGACGCCGGAAACAGTCAAAGCGCAAACCACGCCATCGCCAAGGCGATTCGGGCCGGGTTTATTAAAAATGTATCCGTGATGGCGCCGGGCAGATGTGTGGAGGAGGCTGCACAGCTGTTCTCCTCAAACAAAAACATCTGCTTTGGGTTGCACGGCACGCTCAACGCGGAATGGGACCGCATGAAATGGGGGCCTGTCAGCGATTTACCGGCCGACTGCGGCCTGCTGGACACCAACGGCATGTTTCACGCCCACCCCAAGACTTTCTTGGAAACAAAGCCGCCGCTGGAATGTGTGATGAAGGAATACAACGCCCAACTGGATAGGCTGACCCGTCTGGGCTTTCATGTGCAATATGTGGACAGCCACATGCTGCCGGAGCAGAGCATACCCGGCATGGACGCGGCGCTCGCGGACTGGGCAAAGGAAAAAGGCTTGTTAGATCATATGTATTACTACGCCTTCCCGCCCGGCTTTGAGCGGGTACTGAAAGACCCCAAACAGCTGCTTTCCGTCATCCCGAAGATGCCGGGCGGGCAATACTTTATTGTGGCACACCCGGCTTTTGACACCGAAGAATTTCGAATGGCCTGTAACGACCCGGCGATGGGAAAAAAAGTTGCAAAGGAGCGCAGCATGGAGGCCTTGGCCGTCGGCAGCAAGCTGACAAAACTTTTGGCGCGCTGTTTCGGCATTACTCCCCTGCGCTATGACGAAGCAACCCCGCAAAACCGATGGACGGTCGAGGATATTTGCCGGATGTTGGGGATGTAATGCAAAACCACTGCTGCGTTCTCTTCTATTCTACCGCGAGTTTGGTGTTTCGCCGGAGAGCATCGCTTTCATTTTTTTAATCCGCTCTGCCTGCTCCGGAACAATGGAAATGATAATTCCGTTGTATGCCGCAACAATTCTACCTCTATCAAAAGATAGCTCCGCTGTCCCTTCTATTATGCTGGAAGCGCAAGCCTGAAAACCTTGCAATACTTCCTTTTTCAGCGGGCCATAGTGATGCCCCGGCCAAATTGCGTCAAACTCCGGCGAAAGCGCTTGCAAACGCGCGACGGATGAGGCGTAAACCTCCGGGGAACTGCCCCCCTCTAAATCCAGTAAAATTCCGGAGCCGCAAATGGTGTCTCCGCTGAAGAGCATGCGCGCTTCCCGATCCAATAGGCAAATAGAACCGACAGAATGCCCGGGGGTGTGAATCACCTCAATTTCCCTGCCGCCCAGTTGAAAGAGATATCCATCACGGATGTAATGATAGTTACCTCCCGTTTTTACTGTAACTACTTTTTTTATAATCGGCGAAAGCGGCTTCAGAAAATAGGACGGCAGTTCGGTTTTCAATAACTCCTGCGTGACATAGCTTGCATTTGTGTGCAAGGCAAACACGTCGCGGTCATCCTCATGGTAATAAATCTCAGAAAAACGGAAATTGGACCCGATATGATCCACGTGCGCATGGGTGTTCACAACCGTTATCGGTAGCGAGGTCAAGCCATCCACTGTTTTGCGGATGTTACCAAGGCTCATGCCCGTATCAATCAGAAGCGCTTTCTCACTGCCAAGCAGCAGATAGCACAGGGATTTGGAAAACGGTGTGCTCTCTTCAATCATATAAGTATTGGGAGAAATGGATACTGCCTTGTACTTAAAAATCATACGCAACCTCCGTCATCTATTGCTACTCTTTTGCGGATATTTCACTTTGCGCTTGTGCCCGGCGGGCTAACAACTCTTCATACATCAGCTCTTTTTTTTCACCGGATAAATCGTAAAACAGCTTCGGAATGATGGCCAAGAAACCGCCTGTGACAAAGGGAATAATCGTCACCATGGCAAACAGGGCGTATTTCGTGCTGTCAGACTGTTTCCCAAAGCCTTTGGTTTGGTCGTAACCGAAACTCTGCATCAGAAGTGGTTTGATTACGCTGCTGACGGAAGCGACCAATTTTTGCGCCAGCCCCTGTGCCACAGATGTCATACCCTCTGTGCGATAGCCATTTTTCCATTCGCAATAATCCATCGCCTCATTAAACAATTCAGGTGGAATCAAGACATGGATAGCCATTGCAAGCATCCAAATTGTATCTTTCAACATAAGAATCGGAACCATATAGGACGCTTTCCGGTAGATTCCGTCCGCCTTACCGCCGATAGAGCCGATAAAGAACACGCCTGCCGAAAGGATATCGTTCAAACTGCCGCCAACAATCCACAGCGTTTTGGATGAAAAACGCCGTCTGGCCCAGTTCACATACAGATAACTGAGGTTAGACAGCGCGCCGGAGGGAAGGTTGACTAAATTCTTATAGGAAGCAGAACCAAGCACATCGATATAGTAATTGCTCATGCCGGCGTTGATGGAGAACGCGCCGAGAAAGTTGGATAAGGTAATCAGCAGTATGGGTTTATTGTTTAAGATAGAGCGAACCCCTTCCCGAATGCTTGGTGTTTCCTCCGACTGCACCACGCGCTCGCGTGATGTTAAGAAGAACCAAAGGGCCAGAACGCTGCAGGATATGGTGGTAAACAACCCCATGCCGACATACATCGTTTGCATGGAAATTCCTTTAATCATATTATGATTTATCATGTCTATCATCAGACCCATGATAACATCGGGCATTCCTTTGAGCGGCCCCGCAAAAAAATTTGCTTTTGTGATAAGCCGCGCTCTGTCGAGCGGGTGCGGCGTTATGGTGGCCAACATACCGGTTTGTGAGATGCCCTGGAAGGTGCTCGCCCCCTCCCGCAGCAGCGCTAACGTTAGCCACGCGGCAAATTTTGTCATATTCATCGGGTCATCGTTGAAAAAAAGCGGCATCATCCAATAGATGCAAGTAAACAGGGTGCCGGGGATAGCAAACACGACCAAATACGGCTTAAACTTTCCCCAGCGGGTGCGGGTTTTATCCACAATCGCACCCGTAAAGGGGTCGTTTAGAATATCCCAAATGGAATTGATTGTTTTGATGAGCGCAAGCAGCCGCAAATCAATTTTCAACACATCAAATATAAAACGGTCTTCATACATATTGATGTTAAAGTGCTTGGATACATCGAACGCCACATATGCTATCGTTTCTTTTGAACCGACATAGCGGCGATCCTGCTGCGCGAGCCCTTTTTTTACCTTTTCTGTTGTCTGCTCCATGCCACGCTCCCTTTCCCCATCGTATGATGCAGATGTTCGGTTGTGTTGCACTGATACCATATTCCACCCATGCTCATGATTATATAACAGAATCCACTGAAAAAGCAATACGTCAACGGAAACACACATCACTTCGCAACCTCTGCTATTGACTACAAATGTAACTCCGGCGGCACTATTCGCAAGTGCCGCCGGAGCGTTTTTTATTTTTTATTCGACTTAGCCTGTTTTTTTAATTCCTTTTCCGCCTTCAGCTTCTGGGCGTGCAGTTCCTTTTCTTTTTGCTCCTGTTTCTCGCGCTCCTCCTGCTCCAGTCTGTTTTGTTCAGCGCGCTCCTTAGATGCGGCATAGCCTGCTGCGATTTCCTCGTAGTGCCTGTAGTTTTCCTGCTGCACAAGCAGCTTTTGGGCGTCCAGATACGGCTTTGCCGCGTGGTTGTAAATGGAGTTTTGGTTGGTTGCTTTTTTGATTTCACGGCTAATTTCAGCTTTTTGCCGCTGCAGGTCTTTCACCTGGTCACCCAGCAACTTCACGCTGTTTCCGTCTTTTTCCTGCTTTGCCTGCAGCAGTTTTTCCTGGGCAGTGTGTAGCGCAAGTTCGGTTTCATCCTCCGCCGCAAACAGCTTTTCAAACACAGATGCATCAAATTCTTCCAACCCATCCGGGTAATATTTGCGTATGGTTCGGTGGGCGGTTTTGATGCTCCGCGCTTTCATTAGGGCTGTTTTGCGGTCTTCTTTTTCCTGCGCTGTTTGCTTGGGCAAGGCCTTTGCTTCTTTCACAGTCGAGGAACCGACCTGTGTAAAGCCGCTAAGCCCCGCCGCCAAAACCAGCTTCGCGCTGGCAAGCTCCGCCTTCCCCTCCGGGCTTTCAAAACGATTCATTTCTCGCATAACAAACTGCGCGATTTCAATTTGTTCATTTTCCTCCCGTTGCTTGCGATGGGCGGCCTTTGCAACTTTTACAGCAGCCTTGTCTTTCTCTTTTCGGGCGGCCCTGATGCCATCTTTTGTTATGGTATGCGGTTGCTTGTCCACATACGTGTTTGCGTCCTGAATCAAATCAATGGCTTCCACCAGCGCCTCGTCAGAGAGGGCTTTGTTGCCGTAATCCTCAAATAAGGCTCGGATTTTCAGCACCGTTACCATAGCCCGCTGCTTTGTTTCCGTCAAGTCATAGAAGAAAAACGGAATTACATTCAACAGTGCGCCGGCGGCGGAGGCAAAGATGAGCACACGGCAAATCTGCATAAAATATTCGGTGCTATATAGCACATCATATACATTGGTGCCGTCATAACCCAAAGCAATCGCCACGCTCTCGTTCAGCCCCGCGCGTTCGTAAATGGCCGGCAGCACAAAGCTGGTGGCGAGGGTGATAGCGCTCCCGATTAAACCAACCGCCGCGAACATGCCGTCAATGCGCTCGCCCGTTATGTATTGCTGATAATCCCGGATATCCGCGTTAATGCTGGGGTGCAGCAAATGACCCAGCGCGGTAATCATACGATTGACAAAAAAGCAAATCAGCAGCAGCCAAATCATGTAGGAGGCGGGGGAATAGCGAATCACCGGGTACATTGCAGCAATAAAGGCGATACTCATTAAATTGCTGATAATTAAAATGTTGCGCTTGCCGTATCTGCGAATAAAAACCGGCGCAATGAGATTCGGCCAAAAGGAGGCGTTGCCGTTCACGGCAGTAACAAGAGAATACTGCCCTGCCGTGCAGGCTTTTTGATAGTTATACAGCCAACCTAAGATAATATCGAAAGAATTCTCCAGGAAACCGAGCCAGCCCGCAAGCGAAAAAATCCAAAAGTATTTGTTGCGGGCAACCGCACGCATGGCGTCAGAAAATTTCATCTGAACAATATGGGTTTTTGCCTGCACAATCTTTTCCCGTGTATTGACATAAACCAGGATGGACATCAGCAAACCGGCAAACAGCATGGGGGGATACAGGATGCGGTAAATGCGTAAATCATATAAGGTGTTGTCTCCGGTTATCATTTTCGCCACAAGCGGCAGAAAAATACCGGCAATGGACGGCGAAAAATTTTCAACGACCGACTTGATAGACAGGACATCCGAACGCTCAATGGTATTGGGAGAAAGAACATTGATTAGGCTGTCGTATGCATCGTTCATGAAGTTATAAAAGAATTGGAAGGCAATGTTAAACAGCAGAACAACAATGCATTTTGTGAGGGGCGTCATGCCCTCGTAGGGCATCCAGATAAACGCAGCGCCCAAAACTACTGTGGGCAGACCCATGGAGAGAATATAGGGGCGGTATTTGCCCTTCATGCTTCGCGTGTTGTCAATCATACGCGCACGCAGAGCCGTGAGAGGAAAACCAGAGAGTACGCTCAGCAGATAAATAATATAAAGCGGCCTGGGAGCGATACCGATGGTATTGCCGATTAGGGTATTGCCCACCGCCAAAATCATGTTCTGCACACAAAACACAATAAACTTAATACCCATGCCGCCCATGGAGAAGGAAAAAATCTCCTTATAGTTCATGTAACGGCCATGCGGCGGTTTCTGCCAATAGAGTCGGAGCGTTTCTGCCCCCGATATCAATCGCTGTTTCATCCTAAAAATTGCCCCCTTATGTCAAAAATCTATGCTTGCCTGCAAGCCGTCGGTGCTGTCCACGGTGAGTGAGGCGTGCCCGGCTGCGTTTGTTTTACGCAGGTATGCAATCAATCGCCCCTGCCGCGTTTTTCTGGCAGCGGATGGGTAGGGCGTTACATCGGCAATATTCCCGTTTTCCAGCCCGAGGAGTTGCGCCCCGGCACTGAGAGTGACGCGAAGCTCACGGTCTGAATCCGTAACAATAACGCCGTTTTCATCCGTCAAGGCAAGCTCAATTTGCAGAATATCCGTTTCCGCCGTGGCATAAGGCGCCAGAACAATTTTTACGGGCTTGCCGGCTGTGCGCAGTGTGGACGTTACCTCCGATTCTCCCGGATTGGAACAGATGACGCTTAATTCACCGCAGGCAAAGGGAACCATCCAACAGATGCGGCAGCCGTTTTCCGCCGTCTGCTTCCCGACGGAGTCGCCGTTCAGGAAGAGCTCTGCGCTCCGGCAATTGGTGTAGCAGGATACGCAAACAGCCTCACCCGGCTCATAATTCCAGCAGGGCTGCTCCTTGCCCCTGTCTCCGTTTCGTGAAGTAAAGAGCGCAGCCACAGCAGAGTGTGACCACAGGGCTTTTCGGAGGAAATATAGCGGTTTCTCAAAACCGGCCATAGTGAGCAGACCCGCCCCGGAAGCGCGCACCGGCCAACCGCCGGCCTCGCCCATGTAGTCAATACCGGTCCAAAGGAATTGGCCGGAGATATAGGCATTATCCCGCACAGCGGCCCACTGCTCCGCCGAATGGCCGTTTTCGCTGCCGATGATAATACGCGCCGGATGCTTGGCGTGATCCGCAACGTAAAGCTGTTCTTTATAGTTGTAACCCGCAACGTCAAGGGCGTCCGTGTAGCCGATGATATCCGAAAGCTCGGGGAAGGCAAGCGCGGAGGTAACAGGGCGGGTGGTATCGCTGTGTTTGACAATTGCCGACAGCTCCTGTGCTATCGCGGCAAGGCGCTGCGCGTTCGGCTTGTTGGGGTCATAGATACGCTCCTGCTCGGGTTTGTTTGCGTCGTTGTTCCCAACCACCAGGGCGAAATCCGGATGGCCGTAAGGATCATTCGGGTAGTCCACCTCGTTGCCGATGCTCCAGAGGATGACGCTGGGGTGGTTGCGGTCGCGCTTTACCATGTCGGTCAAATCGGCCTCGTGCCACTGGGGGTAATCGTCCGCATAGCCGAAACGCTTAGGGGGATATACATTGTGCCCCTGCCACCATTTGTTTTTGCAGCCTTCCCACTCGTCAAAGGCCTCATCCATCACCAAAAAGCCCATTTCGTCGCACAAATCCAACAAATGCGTATCCGGCGGGTTGTGGCTGGTGCGGATGGCATTACAGCCGGCTTCCTTTAACTTTTCCAAGCGCCGCCGCCAGACAGCTTTGGGCACAGCGGCACCGAGCGCACCCGCGTCATGGTGCAGGCATACGCCTTTGATTTTCATATTCATGCCGTTGAGGAAAAAGCCCGTGTCGCAATCAAAATGGATGGAGCGGATACCAACGCTTGTCGTTTCCTCGTCCTGCACAACGCCGTTTACCAGCGCACGGCTTTTTAGTGTGTATAAATTCGGCTGGTCACACGACCAAAGAGCGGGCTTGTCAACATGTAGTACGGCTTTACCCCGCTCCCCGCTGCCGGCGGCTTTGGCAACTACGCCTCCGCTTGCGTCTAAAAGCAAAAATTCTGTTGTTGCCTCGCCGCTGAGTTTCCACTCCACAGTCAGCGCCGCGCTGCTCTCGCTAACCTCCCCGCTGTAGGCAAAAATTCCATCGCCGTCCTGTGTAAAATGAATCGGATTTGCAAGCAGCAGCGTGACATCGCGGTAAATACCGCTGCCGGTAAACCAGCGGGAATCGGCCAAATCTGTATGTGCAACCTTAACACTGATTACGTTTTCGCCGGGCACAACAAACTGCGAAATATCATAAGTAAAGCTGCTGTAACCATAGGGGCGCTTGCCCAGGTAGTTGGAGTTGCACCACACGCGGCTGTTGTTATAAACGCCGCCAAAGCGGATATACACACACTTGCCCGCAATATCCTCCGGCAGGGTGAAGCGCTTGCGATACCAGCCGATTCCGCCGGGCAGATAGCCGGTTCCGCTGGAATGCGCCTTGTCAAAAGGGAAGCTGACGGACCAGTCGTGCGGCAGCGTAACATCCGCCCAGCCGCTATCGTCCAGCCCCTTATAAGAGCCGTCCGGTTCCTCAGTCAGGGTGAATTTCCATTCTGTGTTTAGCAGCAATACTTCGCTCATAGAAACCTCCAAATATAAATAATAGTTAGGCAACTGCGAAATATGCGTAGCAGCGGACGGCCGATGGCCGCCCCTACAACATATGCACATACCAATATGAAACCCTACAACATGTAGGGGCGCGCATTGCGCGTCCGGGACTTTCGCAATCGCATATAAATAATAGTTGCACAGGGGTAGAAAATGCCACAAAATAAGAGTATGATTAGGCTAGAAAAGTGTAAAAAGAGGTTTTGTTATGCCTGTTTTTCATGAGGATGTGCATCTGTATGACCAAAATTCCAACAGTGCGCTGTTTCATTTATATGCGTTCGGAAAGTTGTTCCCCGACCCGCACTACATCATCGCGCGCAAAAGCAATCCGGACACCATCATAGAGTGTGTGCTGGACGGTGTGGGGTATATTGAGGCGGACGGCTTTGTCACCAAGGTGAAAAAGGGGGACTGCTACATTCTGCGCGCAGGGGCGGCGCACAGCTATTATTCTGACGATGCCGAGCCCTACACCAAGCTCTGGGTCACCGTGTCCGGCAGTATTGTGGAGCAGTGGCTGGATTTATACAAAATTGACACAACGCCCTTCGTGCGCTGCCTGGATATCACATCTTACTTCAATCAAATCAAGCAGCTTGCGCTCGGCGCACCGCAGCTGGAGCGGGAAAAGCGGCTGATTTTGCTGGTTCATAACATCCTATTTGAAATGGGGATGACAGCACCCCAGGCGAGCGAAACACACAAGAGTGATGAGCCCTATATCAAGACAAATGAAAATGTTATCTTGGATGTGCGCAAGCACATTGAAAAACTCTGCAACGAAAAGCTGACCATGCGCGAGCTTTGGAGCAAATTCGGTATTTCCGCAAAGCAGTTAAATTCACTTTTTTTTGAGAAATACGGGATATCCCCCATCCGTTATCACATGCAGTGCAAGCTTGCCTCCGCAGTTTATTTTTTGGAGAGCACTGATATGGGCATTGATGTCATCGGCGAAACCATCGGTTTTTGTGACCGCAGCCATTTTCGAAAGGCCTTTCTGCGGCAATACGGCGTGACGCCCAGCCAATACCGAAAGCAGCATGCACTAAAACACTAAGGTGTTTACGGACCGTGGGTTGATGCGAATTTCGCTCAGTTGCCCCAGCTCCTGCTTCACAAGGTCGTGCGTGTCATCCGTAACATAGTGCGCCGCACTCTGTGATGCAATCCCCGGCAGACTGATCTGCTTTTCCTGCTGCGTGGGATTGATGATGATTACCGTGGTTCGCTCGCCCTTCACAAAGGCAAGCAGCTGCAACTGCTCATCCGCACAGCTGATATCCACACGCCGGGAGCCGGGCTGAATAAATTTGGAAAAATTCCCTGTAGCAAACAGACGTTTCGTGAGCTCAAAGGTTTTGTCGGCAAGGTTGATATAAATCAGCCCGTCGCAGTAATCCACCTCCGAAACCGCAATCCAGTGCTGCCAGGAGCTTACATGTAAAATAGAGATGTCCTCATACATCACCTTTGCCATTTCCAGCGCGGAGTCCATGCCCTTATCGCGGCCGCCCTTCATGTGTGTCCATTCGCTCATTTTCACTGGCATGCCGGGGTAGCGCTTATCCATCCATGTGCGGTAGCGCTTGAGGTAGCCGACGCGGTTATTTAAAAAGGAGAAGGGC
>JAVBPP010000045.1:0-4304 GCA_031549535.1 Oscillospiraceae bacterium | reverse complement strand
CGATAATGTCCAGCTTGGGGAAGGCGCGCTTGACGTTGGCAATGCGGAAGGGCTTGGTATATTGGGTGCGCACATCGCCCGCATGGAACAGCACAGGCATGCGCCCCTCAATGATTTCATAAATGCGCATTGCTGCGGGGGAATCCAATAAGAACTCTTGAAAATCAGGATGTAGCTTCAGCCCTATTAAGCCGAGCGAAAGTGCGTCCTCAACTTCTTTTTCGAGGTTTTCGCAGTCCGGATGCAGGGTGCAAAAGCCAATGAACCGCTCCGAGCAGCTTGCTGCGCTGGTGGCCACAAAGCGGTTGATTGCGCCCACCTGCTTTGCTGTTGTGGCGACGGAGTGAATCACAAATTTATCAATTCCGGCCTTGTCGCCGCGTGTGAGCAGCTCCTGCGCGGTTCCGCCGCAGCGCATGGGGACGTTATAGAATTCGCCGATGGTTTGCGCCGCTTTGGCGGCAATTTTTTCGGGATAAATATGTGCGTGAACATCAATTATCATGCGTCTGTTCCTTTTTGTAACGGTATTTCGGTTAATGTGCCGTGCTCGGCGAGGAAGTTGCGTTTGCCCAGGGCAAAAATCGGCGCGTCATGCGCCAAAGAGTCGGAGTAAACATCCAGGAACTGCGCATCCGGCAGCTGGGCGTGCAGGCGCAGAACCTTTTCCCCGCCCTTGCAGTTTAAGCCCTCGATGCGCCCGCTTTTTGGGTTCATCCGTGTTGCAACCAGATGTGTAACCCCCAACCTGGTGCAAACCGGCTCCAAAAAAAATTCCGGTGAAGCGGAGCAGACCACGCAGGGGCGACTGCGATTCTCCGGAAAGAAAAAGGGATAAATTCGCCTGTATTGATTTTTCCAGAACGCACGTGCCAGTTTGGGCCCGTCCAAGAAACGCAAAAAACAGAAGAAGCGCCCTTTCATAGCGTCCCCGCCAATATTCAGCTGAAAGCAAAGAAGGCAGAAAAACTGATAGGGGATACACAGCGCAATATATGGGCGGCGCAGCAGGCAAAACAGCCAGAACACACTCTCGGAATCTGTGGGGTAAACCGTTTTGTCAAAGTCATATAAATCGTATTGCATAGCGTGTCCTTTCAAAATTTCGACAAGGTATAGTATAATATAGGCGGCGTGGAATAGCAAGTATGCAACGGCACAAAGTGTTGCAAATCTGTCGAAAAAACAGAGCGGTGTAATAGAGGTGTAATAAAAAACAGCACCCCGAAGTTTCCCTCGGGGCGCATGCCTGTGTGCTTACATTAGAACTGCTGATTCTGGTAGCAGGCGTTGACCTTTGCGGCCTTTGCCAGCTTTTTGAACAAACGCTTCTCGTTCTCCATGTCCTTGAGCAATTCTTTTGCGTAGGCGTGTTGTGTGTATTTATCCATGGGTATGCAACCTTTCTGTTAAAATGTTTTGGCGCATGCAGCGCCGAGATGGATGCCCTGCTTACCTTTTGCTGTTAATCAAGCTGCTCAGGGCCATGGTCTTTGCGAAGGTTCTCATTGAGAGCTTCTTCTCTTGTGTGATTTCACTCAGGAGCTGCTTCTCCAGTTCAATGAGGTCTTTGTTGTAAGTCATGTTCGTGGCTCTCCTTTCTGTTTCGTTGTATCTTTATTATACGCAGAATTTTCAAAATGTCAAGTCAATGTGCACAAAAACAAGCCCCTGTATTTGTGCAACATGCACAATACAGGGGCGTTTTCCAAAGCTTAAAAAACTATTTTTTTGCGACCAAAGCAACAAAGGTGAGCATAAAAAATTGTTCAATATGCACAAGGCGAGTGCCCGGAATAGGCAGAAAATCCCTTGCTCGACTTGTTTTTTTGCCAACAGCTCTAAAAAGTTTGTGAAAGATTCTTTACAGTAAATTGTTGTTTTGGCTGACAAGAATCCCCAGAGCCAGCGCCGCAATCATCTTTTTGGCGGTGATTTTCTTGCCTTCGCCAAATTCCATCAGCAGCTGTTTTTGCATTTCTGCACTTTCTTTGTTCATTCTCATGAGTGATATCTCCCTTCGTCTCGTTTCATTTCAACAAAACAATATATGCTAAGCGGCCACCAGAATACGGCAAAAACCGGGTAGACCGCCCAAACGGTATGTGCATCGCTTGCAAGGTTTAACAGTCCGAAAAATACAATTGCCCAGCCAAAGCCGAATAGGCTGAAGGCGAACGGCTTTTTGTGAAGCCCCAGCGCGCCCGGATACCACAGCGAGAGTAAAAACGGAATCATTGCCCAGGGGAAGCGACCCGGCAGCAACAAGTTTAGCAATCCATAGTATATGTCGATAGAAATGCAAACTGTCCATGCAAAGCGCAGGCTGCGAAAGGCGCGCGGCAAACAAACGGCCAGCGGCCAAAGGCAAAACGCCGGAACGCAAAGCAACACCCAGGGGTATTTGCTGTGCAGCAGGTTTAGCACCAACAAAAAAGAGAGGCAGTAGGCGCTTGCGCAAATCGAAAATGCTTTCACGCGCTGATCCATGTTGATGACCACCCCTCACTTTTTTCGCCATTTACCGAAAAAGGCGAGCGAAAGCGGCCACCAAAGCACGGCAAAGGCAGGGTAGACAAACCAGATAACCTGCTTGGTATACATCAAATTGATGAAAAGCAGTAAAAGAATGATGGCTGCGGAGCCGACAACGGAAAACCACAGGTGGGATTTTGCGTTGCTGTTCTGCACAGGCGGAACGGGCTCGATTTGCCCCTTGAGTTCCTCTACAATTTCATTGATATCGCCAAAATCCACAATCGCCTTGTTGATGGCATCCTCCTCGCTTTTTCCTTGCTCGATCAGAACGCGCACATGCTCTTCCAACTGCTCGGTAATGTCTTGCATCAGCTCTGTTTTTTTCTGTGCATCCGGGATTTTGACAAACGCCCTTTCCACATAACTGCGCAACTCGTTCATAATTATGACCATCCTTTTAATTATAACATGAAAATATCCAGAATCTCTTTCATCTCAATCCAATTGGCCATCAATTCCTCCAGAAAAACACGTCCGGAAGTGGTGATGTGATAGTACCGGCGCTTGCTGCCGCCGCTGATTTCTCCCTGGTAGGAGGAAATATACCCCTGCTTTTCCAGCCGTTGCAGCGCGGCGTACAAAGTCGCCTCCTTAATTGTCAGGCGTTCTTGGGTGCGTTCGCCTACCTCGCTGAACAATTCGTAGCCGTAACGGTCTTTCTCTTGAATCAGCCGTAGCAAAATGGCGTCCAGATGCCCGCGCAATACATCGCTTGAAAGCATATGCAATCAACCTCCCTTCCTCTGAAATCAAACAACTCTGCCAGACACAGCTCTATCTGATGGAGTAATGGTATCACAATATAATTGCCCTGTCAAGCTTTTTTCTATCATTGGGGCACTTATTAGCAAAAATTGGATTAACCGCTATGCGGGAATTGTAAAAAATGTGAGGAATGTTATTTGAAAAGCAGCCGATTTGTGCTATACTTTCAAAATAAAGCAAAAAACGAAATTTAGGGTGATGGAATGCTACAAAAATGGAAAACCCAAGTGTCCGCCTTGGTAAATACGGTGATTTTGCAGTGGAAGACGCCGGGACTTGGCAGGTATGTGTCCTACAAAGAGATAGTCATGTATGGCACAGGTGGCGTGGGTAAAGAGTTTATTGCACTTTTTGTCGCTCAAATCGGCCTTTCGGCAGGTAGCTTTTTGGTTGGCGCAACCATCGGCATCGAGCCGATGCATTTGCAGATTATGGCTGTCGGCGCAACCATTCTGGGCTTTGGCATCACCGTGATACGCTCTTATATTATTGACAATTCAAAATTCAAGTCCGGTAAATTTCGACCGTGGCTCGCGTGGATGGCTATACCCACGCTCGCTGTTGCGATAGCCTTTGTTTGGATGCCCTATGAGACGATGACTTATTTGCAAAAGTCTGCTACGGTATTTATCTGCTACATATTGCTGCAATGTTTCAGCCCCTTTTATACGCAGGCGTACGGTGATTTGGTGAATGTTATTTCTCCCAATAGCACCGAACGCACGGACATTGTTTCTGTCAGTTCCATTATGTGGTCCATGGCGCCAACCCTCACGGGATTGATTATCCCGCCGCTTGCGCAGGCGTATACGGGCGGACTTAATAATCTTGCCACTTACCGATTCATTTATCCTGCGTTTGCCGCTGTCGGCCTTGCCATCAGCTATCTTGCGGTTGTGGGAACAAAGGAGCGCATTGTCGTTGCACAATCGCATGTCACGCAATTCAAATTTATGGACGCGTTCCGGGCAGTTACAAAAAATAAATATTTTTGGATTACC
>JAVBPP010000056.1:0-19464 GCA_031549535.1 Oscillospiraceae bacterium | reverse complement strand
CGCTCATGTCGCTCCTCAGCGTTGCACTATCCTGCGTAATGGTAAAGCCCTTTTACTATAGCTGATATCCTTTGATTTTGGAAGAGCAAAAACCCATGTTGTCCTTGACACGGGGTACACTTTATTCTAATGGAGATTGGTGTGAAGCGAAATCTCTTTTTTCACAAAAGCAAAGTGAAGATTTCAGAGTCCCGTTTCCGGTGAAAACTCTTGCAACGAGGGCAGGTTTGGGCTGGATTGGAAAATCCGCAGCTTTGATTACGAGGGAATACGGCAATGCCATTCGCTTGAGCGGAGTATTGACCAATATGCCGCATAACGCACAATCGTTTTATATTTTTTCCGGCTTGCGGAAGCCCTCTCCCAGGATTTCGCCCGCTTCAGTGACAATGATGAAGGGCGACTCATCGTATTCCCAGATAATCTTGGTTAGCTTGGCCACCTCGTTATTGCGCACTGCACACAGGAGCATTTCTTTTTTTTGTTTGGTATACGCGCCCTCAACCGGCAGTATGGTCACGCCGCGTTTCATTTTGTGCAGAATGACATCCGCCAGCAACTCCGCCTTTTCTGTTACAATCATCAGCATCTTGCCGCCGCCCGTGCCGAACAAGATATAGTCAATCAGGCGGGTATTAATATAAATTACAATCACCGCATACAAGGCGCTTTCCAAGCTGCGGAACACCAGTGCGGAGACCAGGATAACAAGAGCATCCGCAAATAGTATCACGCGCCCCGTGGTGATGTGCGGCCACTTTAGGCGCACAAGGCGGGCGATAATATCCATGCCGCCGGTTGTTGCCCCGCGATAGAGCACAAGCCCAAGCCCAAGCCCGGCAATCACGCCGCAATACAGCGCCGCGAGCAGCTTATCACCCCGATACGGCGGAATTATGCCGCCCAGCAGGTCCAGCACCACGCTGAGCATGGCCGTAACATAGGCGGATTTCAATACAAAGCCGCGCCCAATTAATTTCCAGGCGATGAGCATCAAAGGCGCGTTGAGAATCAAGTTTGTGATGCCCACCGGGGTGTGAAACAGGTAATTGAGCAAAATAGAAATACCCGTAACTCCGCTCTGGGCAATTTGATTCGGGACAGAAAACATCATCACGGCGACCGCATACAGCGAGGTGCCGCAAAGGTAAAACAGATTGTCAACGAGAAAGCGCAGGATATCCTGCTTACGCAAAAATTTGCGGCGCAGGGCAGTTACTTTGCGAAACATAGAAGCCCCCTAAAAAAGGCTGCTGCCTCAATATGAATGAGGCTGCAGCCGAAATGGTATTGGATACTGACCTCACTGATTAGCATCCCCGTTTTCGTTTAAAATATGGAATAGCTCCGAGATTCTCTCCTCCCGACCGGAAAGGTAGAGCCAGCCGAACAGAGCTTCCAGGCCTGTGGCGTGGTGGTAGTCCGCCGCGGACATATTTTTGGGCAGGGAAGCGGTGTGTGCGTTGCGTCCGCGTTTGAAAATGTCCCGCTCCGCCTGCGTGAGCAGAGGCTCTAACACACGGTATGCGTTCGCCTGCGCGGCGGCGTTGACCTGCCTTGCGCTGGCCTCATGCAGCTTACCCACCGGCGCTTCTGACTCACTGACGAGCTTCGATTTTACCAAAAGCGTGAAGACTGCGTCACCCACAAAGGCAAGCGCAAGCGGGCTCATTAAGCTTGGGTTTGCTTTTTCCACATGTTACCCCTTTATAATACAAAATCAAATTCTAAATCATAAATAGAAACGGTGTCGCCCTCTTGAATGCCCTGCTCCTGCAGAGCGGCGATGATGCCGCTTTGCTGCAGCACACGCTGGAAATACTGCAAAGACTCATAGTCGTCCAAGTCCGTGCGCTGCAAAATTTTTAACAGCCACGGCGCCTCCACGAAATAAATATCATCTTCCACGCGGATTTGGTAGCCGCTGTCTTTCTTTTGCTCAAAGAGTGTGAAGGGGATGTTTTCCGTCTCATAGCGTTTGATGGGCGGGAGCGTCGCCAGCAGGGCGGCAATGGCATTCACCAGCTCCTGTGTGCCCTCGGCAATCGGGGCGCAGATGGTGTGCAATTGATAGCCGCGCTCCGCCAGATAAGTGCGCAGGCGCTCCAGCTGTTCCGGGGTGGCAAGATCTGTTTTGTTCGCCGCAACCAGTTGCGGCCGCTCCGCCAATTCCGGCAGGTAGTTCTTCAGTTCCGCGTTGATGGTTTCAAAATCCTGAATCGGGTCGCGTCCCTCGCTGCCGGAAACATCTAAAATGTGCACGAGCATGCGGCAACGCTCCACATGGCGCAAAAAATCATGCCCCAGGCCAATGCCCTCGCTCGCACCCTCTATCAGGCCGGGGATATCCGCCATAACAAAGCTTGTCCCCTCCCCCAAGGAAACCACACCCAGCACCGGGATAATGGTGGTGAAGGGGTAGTTTGCGATGATGGGTTTCGCTTCGCTCACCACGGATAGAAACGTGGATTTTCCAACATTGGGGAAGCCGAGCAGACCCACATCCGCCAGCAGCTTCAGCTCCAGCTCAATTTCCCACTCCTCGCCGGGGGTGCCACTTTTGGCAAAACGGGGGGTCTGGCGCGTGGGGGTGGCGAAATGGGAGTTGCCCCAACCGCCTCTTCCGCCTTTGGCAAGAATGACGCTCTCGTTCGCCGACATATCCGCCATAATCGCGCCGCTTTCCAACTCGCGCACCAGCGTGCCGCGCGGCACACGAATCACGCAATCCGCGCCGCCCTTCCCGCTACGGCGGTTACCGGAACCGTTTTGCCCGTTCTCCGCCTTATATTTGCGTTTATAGCGGAAATCCGTCAGAGTGGACAGACTGTCGTCCACGATAAGCACAATATTGCCACCGCGCCCGCCGTCACCGCCGTCCGGCCCGCCGGACGCACCATATTTTTCGCGGTGAAACGCCACCGCGCCGTCACCGCCGTTTCCGGCCTGGATTTTGATTTTTGCTTTGTCTACGAACATAAAAATTCCTTTCTGGGGTATGCAATAAGGTTCTATTGCTCCTGCATGTAATGGTCGCAGTTTTGCGGGATGAAATGCTTTGCTGTATGGGATTTTATCCCGCAAAACCCGTGCTACTATTTGATGCAGGAGTAATATCTGCACAGCATCCAGTGAACGCTGTATGCGTCTGTCGCAAACGCAGCTAGGGCGTCCATGTCTTTCGCCTTTTCATAGCGAAGTTTTATGTCGCCGTCATGAAACAACACGTCGTTGTGTCATGCGTTATGCCTACCCGCGCGCCAAACGGATCTGCTCCACAAACTGCTTTGCCTTTACGGTAATCGATGCGTAATCGCCGGACTTTGCGCCGCCTGTTAGGGCGCTGCCCGCGCCGACTGCTACCGCGCCCGCTTTGATCCATTGCCCGACATTATCCACATCCACGCCGCCGGTGGGCATCATCTTGGCATAGGGAATCGGGCCTTTGATGGCGGAAATAATTTTAGGGCCAAAGAGCTCGCCCGGGAAAATTTTGAGGATATCCGCACCCGCCTCCATGGCGCGCACAGCTTCGCCGATGCTCATCACGCCCGGCATCACCGCCACACGGTAACGGTTGCACATTTTTACGGTTTCGGGGTCAAAATAGGGGCTGACAATATATTGTGCCCCGGCGAGCATGGCAATACGCGCGGTGGGCGCGTCCATGACCGTACCCGCGCCCAGAATAATCTGATCAGGCGTGTATTTTTTGGCAAGGCCTTCAATCACCTTATCCGCATGCGGCACGGTAAAGGTCAGTTCGATTGCCGCAACGCCACCTTCGATACAGGCGTCCGTAATGCGTTCCGCCTGCTCTGTACTCTCCGCGCGAACGACGGCGACGATGCCGCATTCTTGAATTTTTGTTATAATACGTTCTTTATCCATGCTGTTTCTCCTATCTTTGTACACGCGCGGACGCGCCACCTACGAGCGCCTCCACTTCCTTTTTGCTTGCCATGGAAGTGTCGCCGGGTGTCGTCATGGCAAGTGCGCCGTGGGCCACGCCGTAGTTCACCGCCTGCTGCGCGTCCCCTGTTTCCATCAAACCGTAAATCAAACCGGAGGCAAACGAATCCCCGCCGCCGACCCGGTCAAACACTTCCATTGCGGGCAGTTCCAAGCCCTTGTGAATTTTGCCGTCCGCCCAGCAGATGGCGCTCCAGTCGTTGACTGTCGCAGTTTTCACGCCGCGCAGAGTCGTTGCCACTACTTGGAAGTTGGGGTACTCCTTCACGGCGTTTTCAATCATTTTGTAGTAGCCGTCAATGCTCAGCTCCTTGAGGCTTTCATCGTTGCCCTCGACCTCAAGCCCCAGGCAGGCGGTAAAATCCTCTTCGTTGCCAATCATAACATCAATATACTGTGCGATTTCCTTGTTGACAGCCTGCGCTTTTTCCAGTCCGCCGATTCCCTTCCACAAAGAGGGGCGGTAGTTGAGGTCATAGGAAACCACCGTACCGTATTGCTTCGCCTTTTTCACAGCAGCGATAACCGTGTCGGCGGAGGTTTCGCTCAACGCCGCGTAAATGCCGCCGGTATGCAACCAGCGCACGCCGCACGCACCAAAAATATAGTCCCAATCCACATCGGAGGCCTTCAGTTGCGCGGCCGCCGTGTTGCCGCGGTCGGATACGCCCACCGCGCCGCGCAGACCGAAACCGCGCTCCGTAAAATTCAAACCATTCCGCACATTGCGGCCAATGCCGTCATAGGGCATCCATTTGATGAATTGGGTGTCTACGCCGCCTTGCAGGATAAAATCCTCTACCAGGCGGCCGACCTCGTTATCCGCAAACGCGGTAATCACGGCAGTGCGCAAACCAAAGCAGCGGCGCAGACCGCGCGCCACATTGTATTCGCCGCCGCCCTCCCAGGCCGTAAAGCTGCGGGCAGTTTTGATTCTGCCCTCGCCGGGGTCCAGGCGCAGCATGATTTCACCCAGGGATATTTCGTCATAGCGGCAATCCACCGCGGGGCGTAAATTCAGATTCATAAAGCAGTCCCCTTTCCGGCTTAAACGCCCGAATACGCCGAAAATCCGCCGTCCACCGGCAGCACAACGCCAGTGATAAAGCCGGAATACGTTTCATCGCACAAAAACAGCAACGCACCGGTAAGATCATCCGTTTTGCCGAAGCGTCCCAGCGGTGTGTGCCCCAAAATTTTTTCAGAACGGGCGGTCAAGGAACCGTCCTCGTTATAAAGCAGCGCCTTGTTCTGAATGGTGGAGAAGAAGCCGGGTGCAATGGCGTTCACGCGCAGACCCACCTCTGCAAAATGCACCGCCATAAACTGTGTAAAGTTGGAAACGGCGGCTTTTGCGGCGGAATACGCAGGGATGCGCGTTAAGGGTTTATAGGAATTCATGGAGGAAATATTCAAAATGGAGGTGTTTTCACGTCCAACCATTTCTTTTGCGAAACATTGCGTTGTCAGCAGCGTGCCCAGGAAGTTGAGGTTGAACACAAATTCAATGCCCTTTGCGTCCAAGTCAAAAAAGGTTTTTACGCCCTCCGCTTTTTCGCTGAGGTCGCTCATGGAAAAAGTGTCCTTACTGGTGGTTCCCAGCGGCGAATTTCCGCCCGCACCGTTGATGAGGATATCGCAGGGGCCGAACGCGGCGTTGACCGCCTTGCGCGCTTCTTCCAGGCTCTCTTTTTCCAGCACATTGCAGGAAACGGCCAGCGCCTGCCCGCCTGCGGCCTTAATATCGTCCGCAACGGCCTGCGCGGCCTCCGCGCGCAAATCCAGCACCGCAACGCGCGCACCCTGCGCCGCCAAATCCTTGGCAAAGCCGCTGCACAACACGCCGCCCGCACCGGTGATGACCGCAACGCGGCCCTTTAAATTTTCATGTGTCATGTTTGTTTCTCCTTTATTGCGTATAATAGGTATCTTCTGTGAAAACATCACGCGTCCCTCACTGGAGGGCAGACTTGCATACGCCTCATTTAGAGTGAGCAACTGCCCTTTCTTGGCAAGTCCGATAAGCGTTTTCGTTGCATCTGTAATGTCCGGACGCGCAAGCGCTTCGTCACAGGGCATAAAGAGGGCTTCGCTGTTTTCCTTGTTGTCAGACCGTGGTGTTCCCGAAACATAGTCCGCTAAAAATACGAGCCACCAATCTTTTTGGGAACAACGCACGGCAAGCAGCCCTTTCGGTTCGATTGCAACGCCTGTTTCTTCCATGACTTCGCGTTTTAACGCTTCATACGGCAATTCGCCGTGCTTGACAAATCCGCTGGGATTCAACAGCTGCCCCGCCGCGCCTCCATAGGTATGACGTACTAATAACACCGCATCACCGCGCAGCACGATTGCACCGACTGCGGAAAAATAGTTGTCCTTTGTTTGCTCTGTTTTCTTACTTCTCATGCTTCGCCACGGCTTCCCACAATCCGTTCAGGTACGCCGCTCCCAGCGCGCGGTCGTACAGGCCGTAGCCCGGCCGCGCGACTTCGCCCCAGAGCATGCGCCCGTGGTCGGGACGGATGTAGCCGTCAAAGCCGCTTTCGTACAGTGCCTTGATGATTTCATACATATCCAGCGAACCGTCGGAGGAAAGGTGCGAGGTTTCGTTAAACCAGCTTTCCCGCACGCAGATATTGCGCAGATGGGCGAAATAAATACGCTTCCCCACTTTGCGGATCATGGCGGGCAGGTCGTTTGCCGTGCTTGCGCCCAAAGAACCGGTGCAGAACGTCAGGCCGTTTGCCTCGCTCGGCACGGCGTTTAGTAGCCAAAGCTGGTCATCAATATTGCGCATAATACGCGGCAGACCAAAAATCGGCCAAGGCGGATCATCCGGATGGATGGCCATCTTGATGCCATTTTCCTCGCAAACCGGCGTAATGCGCTCGAGAAAATGCACCAGATTGCGCCGCAAATCCTCTGCTGTGATGCCCTTATACTTCTCAAACAGCTCCTTGATTTCCCCCATGCGCTCGCTTTCCCAGCCGGGCAGGGCGTAGCCGTTGGAATTGTCGTCAATCTCACGGAACATATCCTCAGGGCTTTTGCCCTCTATCTGCTTGCCGTTGTAGGAAAGGCAGGTGGAGCCGTCCGGCAGCGCCATGGAAAGGTCGGTGCGCGTCCAGTCAAACACGGGCATAAAGTTATAGCAAATCACCTTTACTCCGGCTTTGCCGAGGTTGCGGATGGTTGCGATGTAGTTATCAATATACTTCTCTGCGTTTTCGTTCCCCAGCTTGATGTCCTCGTGCACATTGACGCTCTCGATGCACTCCATGGTTAGGCCTGCGTCCTCAATCTCTTTCTTCATGGCAAGAATTTGATCCAGCGGCCAGACCTCGCCCGCGGGCAGGTTGTGCAGGGCAGGGACAATGCCGCGCATCCCCGGGATTTGGCGGATTTGATCCAGCGTTACGGTGTCCTTATCCGCGCCGAACCAGCGAAATGTCATTTGCATACAGCAGTTACACTCCTATCAAATTATAGTTCATTTGCGCTTTGGCATTATTTTTTGAGGATTCATACATCCGCAGCACGGCCTGCGCCGCCTTGCCACCCTCAAAGGCATCGATTGCGAACGCGCGCCCGCTGGCAAGGCAATCATAAAAATCGCCGATCAGCGCCTTGTGGCCGTTGCCCCAATAGCCCTTGCCCACAGATTGTTCGGACTGTTCCTCATTGATTACGGTGAGCCCCTCCTCTTTTTGGAAGAGATACAGGCTATCCTTCTCCAGGCGCAGCACGGCGTTTTCAAACTTCACTTCCAGCATCACAGGCGCATCTTCCGCGTAAGAAATGGTGGCGAAAAACAGGGCGCGTATACCGCTGTCCAGCTCCAACTGCGCTGTAGCGGTGTCCTCCACCTCAATGACGCCGCCCAAAATATCATTAAAGCAATGCGCCTGAATGGTTTGAATATTGCCGCAGGTATACTGCAGCAGGTCAAGGGTGTGGATGGCTTGATTGATCATCACGCCGCCGCCCTCCTCGGCCCAGGTGCCGCGCCATGCGGCGGAATTGAAGTAATCCGGCCCGCGGTTCCAGGTCACAAACGCGCGCGTGGCCAGCAGCTTGCCGTATTTGCCGCTCTCCACCGCCTGCTTCAGATAGCGGCTGGAGCTGTTGTAACGGTTTTGAAAGCATACGCCCAGCTGCTTTCCGCTGGCTTTCTGCGCCTGCTGCAACTGCGTAAGCTGGGCGAGGTTGATGGCACAGGGCTTTTCCGTGAGCACATGAATGCCCATGCCAAGCGCCTTCACCGCCATGGGGACATGCAGGTAGTGCGGTGTGCAGATATGCACCACGTCCGGGCGCTCTTTTTCCAGCATTTCTTCCCAATCTTCATAAAACTTGCAACCCTCGGCCGCTTGCATCTTGTCGGCACAGCCCGGCAGAACATCTGCCGCCGCAACGAGCTGCACCTGCTCCATAGCGAGCAGGCATTGAATATGCACGCGTGAAATGCCGCCGCAGCCAATCAACGCTGTTCTAAAAATAGAAATCACGCCTTTCGTTAAAAATCAATTTCTTTATCTTGATAATAAAAGCGTTTGTCACGCTCCCCAATTTCGCGCAGCACACGGCAGGGATTGCCCACAGCGACCACATTGGCGGGGATATCCTTTGTTACAATGCTCCCTGCACCGATAACGCTGTTTTCCCCGATTGTGACGCCGGGCAGCAGCACCGCTCCCGCGCCAATCCAAACATTATCCCCGATACGAACGGGCAGGTTAAACTGCGCCACCTGCCTGCGCAGCTCCGGGTCAACCGGATGGCCGGCGGTTGCAATCACAACATTGGGTGCAAGCATCACATTATCCCCAATGAAAATATCCGTGTCGTCCACCAACGTAAGATTAAAATTGGCGTAAACATTGCTGCCCATATGCGTATGTTTGCCCCAGTTGGCGTGCAAAGGCGGCTCAATATAGCAGTTTTCGCCGACCTGCGCCAGCAGCTGCTTCAGCAGCCCAGAGCGCTTCTCCATTTCGGAGGGGCGCGTTTGATTAAAGTCATAGAGCAAATCCAAGCACTGCAGCTGTTCCCGCATGATAGCCTCATCGTCACAAAAATAAATTCTGCCATCGCGCATACGGGCGCGGATTGTTTCGGTATCCCAGCGAACGGGTAAATGCAAAACGGCAACTCCTTTGGTTTCATGGGGCGGACAAAGCAGCCCGCCCCATGATATACTGATATAATTAGAACGAATCCTTCATATCTCCGGCAACGCTTTCGCTCACCGCTGTTTTTGCTTTGGAGGATGCAATTTTCTTCTGCAGTTCGGCATAGAACAAATCCTCATCCAACGGCAGGTCAATTTTTTGATTCAGCCAGGAGGAGAGGTGCGCGGCGTTGGAAATGGAGAGGCCGTTGATGCCCTCCTCACCCTTTGCAACCAGCGGTGTGCCGTGCAGAATATGCGCGGCAAAGGCGTTCAAAACGCCGACATGCTGCTCGTTCATGCCGTCCGTCTCCACAGTTTTTTTCGTGCATTTCGGCTTGCCGAAACCGGCCGTCGCCGTTACCAAATGCTCCGAAAGCGGCTGATCCAACTCAAACATAGTAATGGTATTGCCCTCACAGACAAACTTTGCGCGATCCATGGTAATCTCCAGACGGTTTGTGCCCGGATAGTCCCCGGTGGAGGTGATGAACACGCCGGTTGCGCCGTTGGGATATTCGGCGTAAATCGTTACATCATCTTCCACCTCAATATCATGCCACTTGCCCTCATGACAGGTTGCCTGAATCTTGGCGGGCATGCCGCAAATCCACTGCCACAGGTCAAGGTTATGCGGGCACTGATTCAGCAGAACGCCGCCGCCTTCACCGACCCAGGTTGCGCGCCATCCGCCGGAATTGTAGTAGGCCTGTGTGCGGTACCAATCGGTAATCAGCCAGGAGACGCGGCGCAGCTCGCCGTATTCCCCGCCCTGCACCAATTCGCGCAGCTTGCGGTAGACATGATTGGTGCGCTGGTTGAACATCACGGCAAACACCTTGTCGCTCTTTGCGGCAAACTCGTTCATCTCGCGCACCTGCTTGGTATAAACACCGGCGGGCTTCTCGCTCAGCACATGGATATTGTGCGCCAGCGCAGCCTGAACAAGCGGCGGATGGTCATAGTGCGGCGTTGCGATAACAACCGCGTCCACAAGGCCGCTTTCCATCATGGCAATGCCATCGTTAAAACAGGCAAGCTCAGGCAGCTCATCCTGCACCGCCTCCAGGCGCTCGGGATTGATATCCGCCACAGCGGTGAGGCGCATTTCGGTCAGCGCGCCGCTCAAGAAATAATTCAAATGGGAGGTGCCCATATTACCCACGCCGATGATGCCGTAGCGCAGGGGCTGCACCTGCTCCACAAGCTCATGGATTGCGCCGCAGGCCGCCGCAAAGGATGCGCTGTTATCCGGATATGCGAAGCCCTTCATTTTGTCAATAAGCTCCTGATCCTTCTCAAAGCTGTCCAGCCCGGCAAAGACCTTGAGGTGCGGTTCAACAGAAAGGAAGTATTTCGCCTTATTCGGCGCAAGGCGGGAGAGGATGACGGGCAGGCCGCCGTCTCCCTTGCCGGCGGGCACAACAATCTGCTCCGCCTTAAGGGCGTCCTTGATATGCATATAGGTAATGTAAGGCTCCAATAAATCCAGCGCATGCACGGGGTCATGCCCGCAGAGGATATAGTTTGCGGGGTCCAGAATGCAGCCCAGCGTATCGCCAAGCGCCTCGTGCAAAATTAGGCAATTCTCCGGCGATGCGCCGAAGATACCGCGCTCGTTTTCGTGGCAGCACAAAACGCCGCGCTTTTCGGCATATTCCGCCATCAAGGTCACACGGCGCAGCACCTCGTCTTTATAGTCCAGCGGATTCTCATCCTCATCCATATAAAAGCTGAACATGCGGATATATTCCGCGTCCAAAACCTTTGCAACCTGGACGGTGTTTTGAAAACATTCAAAGTGCTCGTCAAATTCCTCCGTAATGGGCATTTTGCCATAAAAAGAGCCAATAGAGGAGACCTGCATGCCCGCAGCATCCAGGACTTTCTTCAGTTCCTTTGCTTCTTCCACGGAATACATCGAAATGTTCTTCCCGTCAATGTTGCGCAGCTCCATGTGGGTGATGCCGTTCGCCTTGCAGGCTGCAATCTGCCCCCCAAGATCCTTGGCGGCCTCGTCCGAAAATGCGGAAAACAAAAATCTTGCCATTGCTTACTAACCTCCCGTAAAATTTCAAACATTATCCAATTTATTCTACCATATTAAGAAGAAAATGCAAGCGTTTCCGGCTTTTGCGGCGGCCATAAAAAAACTTTTTTAAGAATTGATTTTTGAAAAAGGATGTGGTATAATTCCCCATACAAGTTTTGCGGGTGTAGTTCAATGGTAGAATGTCAGCTTCCCAAGCTGAACACGGGGGTTCGATTCCCCTCACCCGCTCCAATGCCGAAACCTGTCGAAAAAGCCTAAGTTGCTTTGTCGGCAGGTTTTGTTACAATGAAGCAAGCTAACATTATTTAGTCGACAGTTGAGGCGAATTAACTATGAATAGAATAAATGATTTCATCAAACTTGATAAAAAAGAAATTTCCTTGCTTTTTGCACAATTTGATAAATCGCTTATAATACTTGACTTTTCTCTAATAGAAGACAGCATGGGAAACAGTGGTTATGTGGTTACAGCAACCTCAAAAAAATATTTTCTAAAGCTTTATTCAAATGTAACAAATAAAATCGAAATAGCCGTATATAAGAAATTGATAGACAAAATAAATATTCCAAAATTGTATTATTATGATGACAGCAAGCAACTCTTTCCCTTTGCTTATACGATCACAGAGTATCTTGAAGGTGTAACCTTCATGCAATATACACAGAAAAATTTAAAATATCCGCCCGAAATGGTATTTGAAATCGGAAAAATGTGCGCGACGATACATGAAAGAGAATATGCGTATGATGCGCTGCTTGATGATGAATTGAACGTATTGGAAAAACTTCCGAGAACAAGCGAAAAAATATTATATTTATTAAACGGGAAACCGGCGGAGTATCTTCAATCCGAAACAGTTGAAAAATTGCGAAAATTTATAAAAGAAAAACCGGACTTGTTTAACCAAATTGAATCCCAAAGCGTCTTGTGCCATGGTGATGTTAATTATAATAACATTATACTTTCGGACGAAAGAATATATTTTATTGATTTTGAATTTGCCTATTCTGGTAGCATATATCATGATATAGGACACTTCTTCAGAAGAAAAGACGACGATATCCAGGCTCTTATAGATGAAAATATTTATGATGCCTTTCAACAGGGGTACAATTCGGTTTCCGAGAACAAATTACCGTCCGACTGGCTTTTACTTGCACATTTGTGTGATATAAATGCCTTGCTCTGTTTGCTGACGCGCGATAATGTTCCCGAGGATTGGATTGCTGATATTGAATATGATATTTTGTATGCTATTAGCTGAAAAACACGGATGAACTTGAATGTTGCAAAATAATCCTTGTCAGAAGTTAGGTAATAACTTTACGAGAGTTCAAAGACTGACACGGAAAAGCAAAATATATCTTTTTTGTATCCCATAGACAAATAATGAATAGCATTTATATGAATGGAGGCATCGAAATGGATATCAGAATCATAAAATTGATACCCGACCTTGCAGAAGAATATGCGCGTTTTTTCGACACAACACCTCATAATGATACTTGGGGGCATAAATGTTATTGTGTATCATGGCGAAGCAACGATTCCTATTCCGGAGATGGTCACTGGTATCCGACACCGGAAGAAAGAAGAGCGAAAGCCATCCATTTTATAAAAGAAGGCAAATTACAAGGCTATCTCGCTTTCGACAGAGAGAAAATCGTTGGGTGGTGCAACGCCACCGCTGATTGCCGTCTCGGTGTCAAACAGCTACATTCGTGGGGATGGCCGGTAGACGAAAACAATGTTGATATCAAAGTGAAATCCATATTCTGCTTTGTAATCGCACCAAAAATGCGAAAAAAAGGCATAGCCACACAATTGGTGGAATATGTGTGCCACGATGCGAGTAACGAAGGTTATGATTTTGTCGAAGCTTACACAGACGATAAATTTATAGATGACGGATACAGAGGACCATTGAGAATGTATGAGAAATGTGGATTTATCAAATGTGGCGAACACGAAGGCAAAATAGTTCTTAGAAGGGCATTACACCAGTAACAAAAATTACTATGCAAAATAAGTATTTTCAAAAAAATAACTTTGCGTGAGTGCACCTTCCTACACCAAAATCCAAAAATATCTTTTTTGTATCCCATAGACAGTTGTTGCAACCTGCCTGAAAAGCTGAAATTGCTTTTTTACGGCAGGTTTTTGCTATAATGAAATAAATGAATAATATTTATATTAAAAAGAGGGAACATGGGAAGGAAACGCGCCGGGTTTCGTTCAATAAAATCTACAAATTGCTTTTTGCGGGAATTCTTGCTATAATGCAACTCAGAAACAATTCGGGGAATTGCTGGCATAATAATACCACCGTAATCCGCGTTTTTTAAAGAAAGGGAAAGGGTGCAACAGTATGATAACAATGTTTACCGCACGAACCTCGGAAATTGATGAAATCGAAGAAGCGATTCGTGAGATTCAGAGCCAGATAGACTTTTCCGCATTAAAAAAGAATGCGGGAGGGCTGATATTTTGTCACATAGATTTTATAGAAAGCGGCGTGGTTACCGCCCTTTGCGAGGCGCTCCCCTTTCCTGTGATTGGCATGACCTCCATGGCAGGGGCAGACGGTCACGGCTATGGCCTGTATGACTTGACCCTAACCGTGCTCACGAGTGATGAGGTTGCCTTTGAGGTTGGAATGACCGGCAGTATCAATAACGAAAATTACAAGGCGGAAGCGGAACAATTATATCAAAGTATCCGGGGCAGGGTTAGCGAAGACCCGGCGATGATTTTTACCTTTATGCCCTCCATGCGCGAGGTCTCCGGCTATGAAGTGGTCGCCGCCATGGACGAAGCTTGCGGCGGCATCCCAATGTGGGGTTCTATCACAAATTCTATCGACTTCAACTACGAGACAGTGAAAACCATTTGCAATGGGGAATGCCTAACGGCAGGGGTTGCAATGATGTTTGTAAACGGACCGGTTCAGCCCGAATTTATCGTTTCCTCTATCCCGGAGCGGAACATTTCCAACAATCGCGCCGTTATCACAAAGAGTGAGGGTGCCATTCTGCGCGAGGTAAATGATCAGCCGATTCTCGAATATCTTGCAAAAATAGGTCTTGTTATTAACAAGGAGAATATTACAACAACCCCGCTTATGCTGTATTACGCAGATTCCGAAGAGCCTGTCGCCCTTGGATTTTACACGCTGTTTGACGACGGCTCCGTTTTAACCGGCGGGGAAATGCCGGAGGGCACTTCGTTTGCGGTGGGCAGCATTGACGCCGCGGGCATATTTGAATCCGCAGAGAACGGCCTGGAAAAGATACTGCGTTTGGAAAAAAGACAGGCAACACTGCTGCTCCCCTGTGTAACGCGCTATATTATGCTTTCGCCCGATCAGGAAAGTGAGCTTCGCTTGATCACAGAAAAACTGGATGCCAGCGGAAAACCCTTTATGATGGGGTACTCCGGCGGAGAGATTTGCCCCATGCCCGGCGCGGACGGAAAGCTGCATAACCGGTTCCACAATTATACATTTTGTGCCTGTATTTTATAAGTATGTTTGGTTTTCTATTTTTGGAAAAAGGGGTGGCTAAATGGCGGACGCGGAGCTTGAAAAAGCAGCCGAATGTGTGGATTCCCAACTGAAAATAACGCAGCTGGAACGTGAAATACGAAAACTGAACCGTGAGATTTCTCATTTGAAGCATGCGATTGCAAACGAAAAAACCGCTTACACCACCGTGTTAAACCAACAAAAGGCCAGCACCTTTATTCAGCGCGAGCGGGAGCGCTATCTGGCGCTTTTGCTGGCGAATTCCCCCAGTATCATCCTGTTTGTCAGCCAAACGGGGCGTGTGGAGTTTTGCACCGAGTATTTTGTTGTGAAAGCGGGTTTTGAAAAGGCAGCCGATGTGCTTGGCCGCACTGTGAAAGAAGCGCTTTCACCCTACCTGGATGCCAAATCCAGCGAAGATTTGTTAACGCAATGTGATGCTGTAATAAACTCCAGCCTTCCCGGTTCCGTTGAGTTGTCCTTTTGTTTTAACAAAAACGCAGAGCGGGAGGATTTTGCGGGCCTGTTAGTTCCCATGCGGGACGATCAACAAAACGGAAACGGCATTATGCTGATGTTCCAGGACGTTACGGATCTGAAACGCTCACGCGAGGAAGCATTGGCGGCGAGCCGGGCAAAAAGCTCCTTCCTTTCCAATATGAGCCATGAAATCAGAACGCCAATGAATGCCATTATTGGCATGACCTCCATCGGCAAACAGGGAAAAACCTTAGAGCGCAAGGATTATGCCTTTGAAAAGATTGAAAGCGCATCCACGCATTTGTTGGGCGTTATCAACGATATTCTTGATATATCGAAAATTGAATCCGGCAAAATGGAGTTGTCCAATATTGTTTTCCCCTTTTCACAAATGCTCGAACGGGTGAATGACGTTATCGCGGGAAAAATGAAGGAAAAACACCAGCATTACTCCGTTGCAATAGATGCGAGCATTCCGGAGCAGTTGTTTGGCGACGACCAACGCCTGGCTCAGGTTATCACCAACATTCTCTCCAACGCAACGAAGTTTACGCCGGAAGAAGGGCGAATCGAGCTGAAGGCCACTGCGCTGCACGTTACGCAGAAAAGCTGCACCCTGCAAATAACCGTTACGGATTCCGGCATAGGGATGACCCAGGACGAGCAGCAGAAGTTGTTTCACATTTTTCAACAGGCCGAGGCAGGCACGGCGCGCAAATACGGCGGCAGCGGTCTGGGTCTTGCCATTTCGAAACGTATCCTGGAGCTCATGGGCGGCGATATCCGGGTTGAATCCGAGCCGGAAAAAGGCTCCTGCTTTATCTTAACGGCAACCCTGGGGATTCCGAGCCACGGGAAAACATCGAGTAGCAAACAAAAAACAGGCTTGACAGAATATGAGGATGATTCCATTGTAGATTTTACAGGAAAAACGATTTTAATTGTAGATGATGTTGAAATCAATTTGGAAATTGTGATGGCATTGCTTGAACCGACGGGTGTTGCAATGGATACGGCAAAAAGCGGTAAGGAGGCTATAGCTTGTTTTGTGGCCGCCCCCGGCAAGTACGATTTAATTTTAATGGATATGCAAATGCCTGAAATCGACGGCCTTGAGGCAACCAGGCTGATTCGCACACTGGATGCGCCCAATGCCAGAACAATACCCATAATCGCCATGACAGCAAACGTATTCAAAGAAGATATTGAAAAATGCATGGATGCGGGGATGAATGGCCACTTGGGCAAGCCGATTGACGTGCAGGAGGTTATGGATACGCTTTCGCTTTATTTTTATAACAGGTGAATAATAACATGGATGTCCACTGTGTATATGGCACAGCGGGCTTAGGAGATATCGTTGTATGAAAACGAAAGAGAAGATGTTTTCTTGGCGGCACGAGGAACTGTGGGTGAACTGTTTGGGTGGGATGTTGTTTTCGTCTACTGCCATCTTGGGCAAGCAGTTGGCCTCGCAGGGTAAAATTGATTTTGGGAATATCAAGATGTATATAGCCATTTTGTTTTTCGGGCTGTTTCTTGCCTTTTTGCTCCATGCCGCGTGGCGCGGATTGGATTGGTTTAATGCGAAAACACCTAAAAAAATTTCGGACAATCTGTTATCACGCGTTTTTCAGCGGAAGGCAACATGGTTGCTCTGCTTCTGCCTGTTATTGTTGTGTTGGCTGCCTGTGTTTTTTGCCGCCTATCCCGGTTTCTTTTGCTATGATGCGAAGATGCAGTGGACTCAGTTTGCCAATCACGCAATCACAGCCCATCATCCACCGCTGCATACGGTACTCCTTGGCGGAATCATCCAACTGGTTTATCGGTTAAGCGGCAACTTTAATACAGGGGTAGCTGTTTACCTGTTGCTGCAAATGACATGCCTATCTGCCTGTTTTACATACACAATCAGCCGTATGCACAAGTGGGGGGTAGCAACGCCCCTGTTGGTGCTGACAGCAGCATTTTATGCGTTTTTTCCCATTATTGTGATGTTTGCAATGTGCTCCACCAAGGATACGCTGTTTTGTGCCGTTACTCTTTTGTTTCTCGTCATGTTGGTAGACGCGCTGAAAAACACAACTGCGTTTTTTTCATCGGCGTTCTTGGTTGCCCGCTTTGCCATAGCCTCATTTTTCATGTGCCTATTGAGAAACAATGCGATATACGCGTTTGCTGTTTTTGTGTTTTTTTGTATTCTTTTAATCAAGCAGCATAGGGTAAAGTTTTCCGTTCTTTTTTCCGCCGTAATTCTTGCCACGTTGCTATGCAACGGATTTGTATATACAGCCTTGGGGGTGGCGCCGGGCAATAAAAGGGAAATGCTCTGCGTGCCCATGCAACAGCTGGCTCGCGTTTACGCTGAAAAACAGGATAAGATGAATTCGCTTGAAAAAGAAAAATTTTTGCAGTATATCCGCGAAAAAGGGTTAAACAACTATAATCCGAAATGGGCAGATTTGGTAAAAAACAATTTTAATATGGGGGCTGTTGAAGAAAACCCCTTGGCTTTTCTCAAGTTTTGGTTCGAAACAGGTGTTCAAAATCCCGGTATTTATCTCAATTCCTTTCTGATGAATACGTATCAATCGTGGTATCCCTTTTGTTTGGTGGATGGTTATAACACGGGTGGGGCAAACGGCTTATATCCACAGGGCAAAACAAGCGTATTCGAATACCGCACTGAAGCCCCGGCGGAAGCGTCAAGCAAGCTTCCATGGCTCTATGAGCAGTACCGATTTTTTGCAAAGGACATGAAAAACGAACCCATTTTACCACTGTTCTTTTCGCTGGGCGTTATGCATTGGCTTTTGTTGCTTGCGCTGTTGTATGCATGGCATAAAAAACACAAGATAGCAATCTTATCCTTTATTTATCTACTCTTGCTTTCGCTGACCGTTTTCTTGGGGCCCATTATGTTAATTCGGTATTTTCTGCAGCTGTTTTTTGCGCTGCCCCTTCTTGTTTCTTTTTTCTTTCACAGGCCTGCGTCTTCTAAAGATGTTGTAAATATTTTGTGAGCGTGCCCGATTTTGCACTAAATAGTGCAACTTTTTCTGTTGTTTTTCCTATTTGTGAAAGGACTTTTCAGTTCTTATCATGAAAATAGGAGAGATTCACGTTGACAGAGGAAAACTATAAGTATCGTACAAGCCCCTTATGATACCAATCCCAATTAGAAACACCTTTATTTTCCTCTGGAAAGCTTTCCTGTATGTGCTTTTCCGAGGAAAATAATATAGGTTTTCTTATTTGGGATTGGTATTACTTCGCAATCAGTTCAAAGGCAACGGCGTGTTTCAAATTCCAACTATTCCGAAATTTTAGGAAGAAGAAAATGATTTTGCAGATTTAAGGCTGATTGGGTTTGACAAAACCAAGCTGGAAAGCAATAATTACTTATACCAATCACCTTTTAGAATACTTGCAAAATTCGGTAACGAGCGTTTCCTGTATGCGCTCTTGCCGAATTTTGCAGGAAGTATTCTTAATGGTGATTGGTATTAGAACGTATGGTTCATTTCTTTTTGTATGATTACAAATTTGAACGCGTTTGGAAAAGCCCGGACAGTGATGTGGATAAATTAAAACGCTATCGGGCCGTTTTGTCTCCCGATTTAATTACTCCTGCACCAAATAGTAGCAACAATTCCGCGGAATCAAATCCCATACAGCAAAGCATTTGCTCCCGCGGAATTTGCAACTATTAAGTGCCGGAGTAATAGCATGTACACGGAGATGGCGCCGGCAATGCAGCTTTATAACACGTTCCGAAACCGTTGGTGCGGCGCCTATTACGCCTCAAAAGGGATTCGCGTTATTACTCCGGCACTTAACAGTAGTTAATTTTGCGGGTCGAAATGCTTGGATGTATGGGATTTTGACCCGCAAAATTTTTACTACTGTTTGGTGCAGGTGTAATATTCCCACCGTAAGCTGGGGAAACGAGAACACCTTTGATTTTTGCTTTGACGGAATTGAAAAAGGCTCTGCGGTAGCGGTCTCGACATATATGGTGACTAATACCAATATCCAAAGAAAGCGTAGATAAAAAATCTGCGAAAAATCCATACAGCAGAGCTTTTCCTTGATTTTTTATAACGCTTTCTAATGGAGCTTTAAACTGTACCCTATAAACCGGACAGCCCCGGTTTTCAGAACCCTATAAACCAGACGAAGCGGTTTACAAAAACCCCGCACCCCGGACAGGAGAGTTTTGAAAACCCTTTGAATCGGGCAATGCGGGTTTTGACCTC
>JAVBPP010000084.1:0-29028 GCA_031549535.1 Oscillospiraceae bacterium | reverse complement strand
GAGGTCAAAACCCGCATTGCCCGATTCAAAGGGTTTTCAAAACTCTCCTGTCCGGGGTGCGGGGTTTTTGTAAACCGCTTCGTCTGGTTTATAGGGTTCTGAAAACCGGGGCTGTCCGGTTTATAGGGTACAGTTTAATATCCAAATAAAGCGTAGATAAAAAATCTGCAAAAAAGCCATACAGCAAAGCTTTTCCTTGATTTTTTATGACGCTTTCTAATGGATATTAGTATAATACAGAAAAAAGGCTGGGTTACCCCAGCCTTTTTTGCCAAAAACTATCCCAACAATCCAAACGAACGTAGAGCCTCGCCTGCGCGGCCGATGATGAAGTTGACCAGGGTATACAGCTTCATGTAAAGAATAGCCAGTTTCCCCGGCAGCTCTGCACCGAGCTGGGACGGCGTTTTACATGCCGGAGCGCTTGAGCCGTAAACCTCAAACTCCTGG
This sequence comes from Oscillospiraceae bacterium, assembly GCA_031549535.1. GTDB lineage: Bacteria > Bacillota > Clostridia > Oscillospirales > Acutalibacteraceae > JAVBPP01. Next base: position 28,578 of record JAVBPP010000084.1, on the reverse strand, counting down.
ATGCGGGCAATGCCGTCCGCGCCTGCGTCGGTGACAAGGATGCGGATATAGCGCGCCTGGGTTTTGGGCAGGTTCCGGTAAACAATATTATCTGTATTGTCACTGACACAGTCAATGGCTTTCCAGCCGTCCGTACCGTTTTCGCTCACCTCAATGTTCCAGGCGCGGGTGTTCAAATTGCTATCCAGATAATTGGTTGCGGCGTTTTTCAGCACATAACGATCCAGCGCATAGCTTTTGCCCAGGTCAACTGTCAGCCAGCTTTCGCCCGCTTCGCCGGCCTGCCAGCCTGTGCTGAAGCTGCCGTCCAAAGCCTGCGCTGCCGCTTCGCCGTTGCTTGAAGCGCTTGCGCTTTGGCGCAGGGCGGTTTGGAAGGGCTTGCCCTGCGATTCATTCAATAGCATCATAAAATGATCGGGGCGCACAAACACAAAACGGTTCGGATAGGCGGCGTTCAAATCGTTCACCAGCCCCACAATGTCGTGCAGAGGCGTTTTCCATGCGTCAAACTGCGCGGCATAAAACTGCGTGCCTTTCAAATAGTTTGCGTCTGCAATGGCGCTGAGCTGCTTGCGCACATTTTCAACGCCGTCGTCATAGCTCATTGCACCGCCATTCGGTAAATCGTTGCCAAACCAGACCACGGGGACATCGGTGGCCGTGTGGAACACGCGGGAAAAAATGCGGTCCTGCATCGTCATACCAAGCAGGGAGGGGATGTGGCGCGTATACAGGTTCGCCGCCGCCGGTGTCAGCCAACCCCAGGCAGTTATAATGTTAAACCCGCTGCGCTCAAAATAATCGTTGGTAATATCGCCGTATTTTGCAATATCAGCGGGGCTGCGCCAGTTATGCGCCGTGGAATAGCCAAGCCCCGTGGGGCCGCAAATCAGCACATCATTCTCAGTTGCAGTTTCGTAGTAATAGTTCAGCAACTGCGGCCCCGCGTCCAGCAGTGCCGGGCTACAGGTCCAGCCGATGGGCACCTGCCCGCGCTGCGGGTTGCCCCAAAGGTTGCCGCCACGCATGGCGCCTTGATTATACTGAATGTTGTCGCCGTCGCTGTAATTGAGCGAAATATAAATTTTATCGTCCTGCAGCTCCGGCTTGGCGGGCACAGTTGGGACGGTGATTTCGCGGGAAAGTGCGGAATAAATGGTAGAGTTGCGGTAAAAGTCCGAGGCAATCGTCATCACACCGTATTGGCTGGCGAAGCCGACGCCGTCGCCCTCGCTCGGCCACCAGCCGAGGTAATAGGTATCGATGGCCTTGGCATCCTGGAAGAATTTTTGGATTATGGCCTTATCCTCCGCGTTGCCCGGGTTCAGCCAGAGTACAACCCCGTTTACTGCCACGGCAAGGTCGCGCAGGGGAATGTGGCCATCCGGTGCAAGGCCGAAAATAGCGCGGCGGGTGCATTGCGGCCAGTAGACGCGGTAGAGGTAGTCATAGGCCTGAGCCTTGTCGGCTATATCCGCTTGGTTCAGGTCGTTCACAACAGGCAGGGAGTAGGGTTCTTGAGCCAGCTGCGCCGCCAATTCCGGCGACACCGCAAGGCAGCCCTCGATACCTGCGGCCGTTGTTGCAATATTCACCGTTTCGGGCACAGCCGGGTTAAACACCACAAGGCCGTTGAGCAGGGACTTGTATTTTAAGATTAGATCCATCCAGTCCGGCGCAATGGTGAAATCCAGACCGAGATCCCGCGGCCAGCCGTTCGCGTCCGCCTCGCCGTCCAAAAACAGGATGCGCGGCTGTTCCCGGTTCACCAGCCCTTGCAGCGAAGCGGCTGCCACCTGGTCATAGAAAGAAAGCGGCTTAAAATTGATTGCATCCAGCTGCTCCGCCGGAGTTGAAAAACGGGGCATGGCCTGCCCGATAGGCCAGGAATACGTTGGGGTAGGCTGCGAGTCCTCCGCCTGCACAAGCCCCGCGCCCACAGTGAGCAGCAGGCAGCTGCAAAGCAGCAATGCGGTTAGTTTGCGTGCCATAAAAAATCCTCCTTTTATTCAAACGTTTTGTCCAGCTTGATTATATGAGGATAAACGGCTTTCGTCAAGACTTTCTATAAAAACAAAAGAACAACCCGCAGCAAAACGGATTATACCAAGCACCATTAAGAATACTTCTTGCAAAATTCGGCAAGAGCGCATACATGAAACGCTCGTTACCGAATTTTGCGAGCATTCTAAAAGGTGATTGGTATTAGGGGAACCGTTTCGCTGCGGATTGTTCTTTTTGGGGTGCCTATCTATGTGGAGAAAAAGAAGAAAGCAAGTGAAGAATTAGGAAAGAGGCATGTCTTCCGCCGGAGGTTGCTGTGGCTTTGTGCCACGTGCCGTATTTTTCCCGCGTAAGGGGGCAAGCGCATACACCTCGTCCACGCTGCTTGCAACTTCAGGGGAGTGGCTGACAATGATGATGCACTTCTGCTCCTCCCGGGCCAGTTTTTGGAAAATATGCATCACTTCCTCCTGCGTGGCAAGGTCGAGGTTGCCTGTTGGTTCATCCGCCAGAATAATATCCGCGTTATAGGAAATTGCCCGGGCAATCGCCACCCGCTGCTGTTCACCGCCGGAAAGTTTGAGTACGCGGCGTTTTGCCAAGGTCTCATCCAACTCCACCTTGGCAAGCAGCTCCAGCGCATGGCTACGCTTGCCTGGAATTTTCTTGCCCGAGGCGCGCATGGAAAGTTCCACGTTCTCTACTGCGGTCAAGTGCGGCAACAGGTTGTATGCCTGGAAAATCACGCCCACATATTGGCTGCGGTATTTGTAGCGGTCAATTTTTTTAACATCCTGCCCATCGAACAAAATTCTGCCCTGCGTTGGGGAGGTTAGGCCGGAGAGGAGGGAGAGCAGCGTCGTTTTCCCCGCTCCGGAGCGGCCTGTGATGGCATAGACCTTTCCTTTTTCAAATGTGTAGTTGATATCCTCAAGCACCGTGGTGCGTCCGTCATAGGAATAGCCGATATGTTCAAGCGTTAATATACTCATAATAACCTCCTGCGTGTTATGCACGGTTGGCAAGAATCTTCAAGGGTTCATAGCGCATGACAAAGACAATGGCCACAAAGCTGGAAAGAATCGTCAGCACAAGGCCGATGGCAAGCAATTGCAACAAAACTGTGAGATTCATGTTGGCGTTGATGTCCTTCAGATATTCCACTTTTCCGCTTGTTCCGGAGCCGAAGAACTGCTGCACTCTGCCCCCCGGGGTCATCATTTGCGATTGCGGGCCGCCGGAACCGCCGATACTGGCGGAAGGGCCATCTCTGCCAAAGCTTTCGTTCTGCGCCGCGTCCTGCGCCTCCTGCGCGCTGACCTGGGTGGCGAGCATGCTGTCCGCAACCGGGACGCAGGCGAACACACCGATTGCCGCGCCGATGAGAATGGCAACGAGGGTGACGCTGAGCAGCTCCGTGACAAACTGGGCGGCGACCTTGCGCTTTTTGATACCGATGGCGGTTAAAACGCCTACCTCATATTTGCGCTCACGGATGTTAAACAAATTCAGCACAATCAAAATCACGGCACCGACCGCGAGAACAATCCACAGGAGCTTAGAGGCGTTGCTGCTTAGGCTTTTTAACGGGGCGATGCTGGATTCATAACTGCTCAGGTCATTGGAGGAGACTGTGTAATTTTCGTCTAATCCTTTTGCGCGCACCTCTTCTGTAAAGCTGTTGTAGTGCTCCGCACTGGCGAACACGTAGCTGCTGGTGAGCCTGCCGACTAAGGCTGTGGAGCTCTCTCGCCCGTTGTCGTCCGTTTCTGTGGTTGCGTTTTTCTCAGAATCTACAATCAGCTGCGCAACCGCCGGGTAGGAAATGTAAATCTGGTTGGCCGGATCCATCATGGTGGAGATGCGCATCATGCCCTCCTGCTCACTTTCCGCTGTGGAGCTGTAGATGCCCTTGATGGTAAAGCTGTAGGTTTCCTCCTGCTTACTGGGGTTGGCCAGCTTGATGTTGTCGCCCACTTTTAAGGAGTTATAGGCGGCGAAGTCCGCGCTCACAAGGCAGTCCATGGCCTTGCTGCCTAAGTCAATCATGCTGCCATCGGTGATTTTGGAGCTGCCGTTCTGAAAGTCCGTCATGTCGGCCTCGCTGTTGTAGCCCGTGACGGAAAGGTCGCCCATGGCGGAGCCGCCGATTACCATAAAGTTTCCGCCGCCTCCGGGGCCGCCGCGCATATCGCCGCTGACAGTAAGGCCGCCGTTCTCATTTCCGTTTTCGTCATCTTCTTCATCATCCTGCGCACCGTAGGCAAGCAGCTCGCCCGTGGTATCCAGCGCAACGGCGCTGTGGTAAAGAAATTCCTTGACATAGTCGCTGTCTGCATAGCGGAGCAGTTCATCTAATTTTAAGTCTTGATACTTCTCCATATTTTCGCGCATCTGTTCACGCATGTCCTTGCCGGAACCGCCCTGCTGCGTTGTTTGGCGTAGCTTACTCATATCCGCGCGGATGCCCGCGGTGATACGGACATTCTCCAGCGCTGTTTCCTGCGCGGTGGCAGCTGCGTTGCGGATGGAGAGGGAAATACAGGCGGCGATGGCGATGGTGACGACGATGATACCGATTAAAATATTGCGCCCCTTTGCGCGAATGATACTTTTCCACGCGTTACGAATAATCAGCATAACATGCTTCCTCCTAATTCTTCTGCTCGCCCAGGGTCAGCGGCAGGGTTTGGGTGCTTCCGCTGCGCTCCACGGTGATTTGAACCGTGTCGCCCACCTGATAACCACCCATGATGGTGTTGTAGTCCTCCAGGTTTTCCACGGATTTTTCGTCTATTGCCTTGATGATATCGCCGGAGAGGAAGCTGCCGCTGCCGGATTTATAGATATACAGCCCCAACTTGCTTACACGGTAACTCATGGCGGTTTGTGCGTCCTGAATATCCAGCAGGGTAAAGCCCGCGTCTACGCGCCCGGTGACATAACCGTTTTCAATAATTTCTGTTATCACTACCTTTGCGGTGTCAATCGGGATGGCGAAACCAAGCCCTTCAATGTCTGACCCCGAGGATTTTGCATTGACAACGCCAATCAGTTCGCCGCCCAGATTAAACAGACCGCCTCCGGAATTGCCGGGGTTGATTGCCGCACTGGTTTGCAGCAGGGACATGGTTTGGCCATTCATTGTGATTTCGCGGTCTAAGGCGGAGATGATACCTTCCGTCACGGTGCCGCCCAGTTCACCCAGGGGGTTGCCGATGGCTACGGCGGTTTCGCCCACAACAAGCTCTGCGGAATGACCCAGCACGGCGGGCTGTAGCTCGGTTTTGTTGATTTTGATGACGGCTAAATCCGTCTGTTCATCAGTGCCCACAAGTGTGGCCGGAGCCTGTGTTCCGTCCGAGAGCCGAACGGTGATGGTGTTGGCCTGCTCAATGACATGGTTGTTGGTTGCGATGTAGCCATCCTGCGTGATAATCACGCCGCTGCCGGCACCTGTACTGATGAGCTGCCCGAGGAAGCGGTTGCGTGAGACGACCTCTGTTGTGATTTCCACCACGGACGCCTTTGCGGTTGCGGCCACGTCGGCAATGGTCAGCTTCTCGGTGTTTTCGTCTGTCGGCGCCTTTATCACGGATTGGTACACCACAGCGGTCTTGTCTGTGCCGCTGTTCGTTTGGTTGCCGGGCAATTGCCCGGCGAGGTAACTGCCGCCGAAACCGAACGCTGCGGAGCCGATGAAGCAGCAGGCTATCAGGGCAGCCCCGCCGCGTTTTTTGCGCCGCTTTGGCGCTCCGGTTGGGATAGGCGGCTGGGCATAAGGGGTGTATGCATTGCCTGTATAGCTGCTTGTATATGGCGGTGTGTTTTGCTGCACGGATGGCGGGTAAGAGAGCGCTGCATAGACAGGCGCTTCAGTCTGCGCAATTTCACTTGGTTCTGCGTGTGTTTGGCTATCCTGCGGTATTTCGCCCTGTGTCTCGTATAAACGATTGTTATCTTGTTCTGACATGGTGCTCATCCTTTCCCTAAGGTCTGTTTATAGCATACCCGCTCTTTGCGATGTCTTCATGTTGGTTATGTGAAAAATATCGGTTGATTTGATAAACCGCACAAAAGAAATCAGCCTGCGCTTTTGGCACAGGCTGATTTCTTTATTCTTTATGATACAACACTACATTTGCACGTTAAACAGATTGCGCAGGTTGTTAATCAAATCCTCGCTGCTTGCGTTAATGAGCACAGCCTCATTGATGCCGGAAAGGGTGCTCAGTTCACCCTCCGCCTCGCTGCCCTGGCTCAGGTTGTAGCCTATGCTGTAGATGGGAATCTGCAGGCCGCCGATAATGGGAGTTATCCGGTTTAAGTTGTAGCCCTGGTTCTGTTCCCCGTCGCTGAGCACAAAGAGCATGAGCTTGGCGTCGGGCAGTTCCTTTTGCTTTGCCAACAGCATCTGCAGGCCGACCAAAACACCGTTGTAGGTTGCCGTCCCGCCCCCTGCTGTCAATGATTTTACCGCACCGGAGAAATAGGCGCGCTGGGTATCGTTAAATTCCCCGATGGGCAGGTTGACAAACACGTTATCGGAGTAGGATACCAGGCCGATGTGGTTGCCTTCCCCAATGAATCCGGTTGCGGAAACAAGGGATTCCTTCAGGGAGTTAATCGGCAAACCGTCCATGCTGCCGGAAACATCGGCTACAAAAACGGCGACAACGGGGCGCCCGCCGTCTTTATTTTTCTTCCAAAGCTTCTGTGCGGCGAGATAGCCTGCGCCGTCCAGGGGGTAGGTCTGCCCCTTGTATTCGTCATATTTGTTAAATCCTTTTTCTGTGGCAAGCTCCTGGCTCTCCCGCGTTAAGCAATAGTCCACAAACAGCTTGGCAGCCTCCCGCTTCTCCGGCGAGGTATACTCAAAGGTGTATACGGGGTGGTCATGCCGGATGCCCTGGGGGGTGTAAACGAAATTCTTCAATTCCGCCTGTTTGCCGAAACGGGCCTGCTCCTCCATTACCATCGCCTGTATCACACCCTTTGCCGCCTGGTCGCGCAGGACGGCAGTGGTATAGCCCACGGGCGGCGAGTTTTTCTGGTATTCCAGCAGCTTATCCGCGGCGGTTGCGGAGAGCGGATTTTGCCCGTCATAGGCGCAAAGCATACCGGAGAACATGTTCAGCCCCGTGCTGGACGTGTATGGATTGGTATAGGCGAACACAATATCCCCGGCAAGGCTTGCCTCGATTACATTTGTTAGGTTCACTTCGCCGTATTTTTCGGTAAATGTCTCATGCGTCTTTTTCGCCATCAAAATTCCGGCTGTGTTGCCGGCGATACGGTCTGAAAGCTTCACGGTTTTAATACCCGAGGCATCGAGCATCTGCCCGTAAATATAGCTGGAGGGGACGAACACATCCGGGCGATAGTTCGCCTCTGTCATATAGGTCACCGTTTCACCCGCGGTAATTTTGCGCACAGATACCGTAACGCTCTTGCCCTTGTAGCTGATATTCGCGCGGTTAAATTTTGCCGCCACCAGATTCATCCAGTTATCGGGAGAGCTTTCGTCACTCATTTCGGTGTCGGCGGCAATTTCCAGGTTAATTTGCCCGCTGCCCTGCGTGGGCAGGGCAAATACGCTGATATCCGCCAGAGCATCGGCACCGGAGGACTCCGAGGTGTAAATATCAAGTTTTTTGTCAACTTCTTTTGCCGTAATCGTTTTGGTAAACGCATCCAATTCTTTGACCGCGTTGTCATAGCTGAGGGCATCCGCGCGGTTGGGGTTTGTGCTGGTTATGCCGTCGCAGCCGGCGAGGGCAGAACAGACGAGTATCAGCATCAGTAAAACGGATACAAATTTCTTTGTCATGCTAAAAAATCCCCTTCCTTATTCAGAGAATCCCGAATAATGTTCATCCATATTTCCAGCGTCGTTTCCGGATTGTCGTTATCCTCACTGATGAGGTCAGCCAAGTCCGCAAGGAATTTTTTTATGTTATCCAGCTCCGTCTGGTTTTTTAGGAGAATTGCGTCAATCAGCTCCAAATCGGTGGCATAGTGACCGTCCTTTGAAAAAACCTGGTCGTCTCCCAAATCCGAAACCACGCAGCGGTTGATTACCTTCCTAAAGTTTTTGCAAATAAATTGCTCCACTTCATTCAGCAGCGTTTCCGTGTTGCGCAGGTATTCGGCTCCGTTGAGATCCAACAGCTCCTTGAGCTTTGCCTGGCGGCGATCCATGGCGTCCATCTGGCCGTGACAGCGCGAAATCGCCTCCTCCAAATCCGGCCTTTGCCGCGCAATTCCCTCCAAACGCCGCCGAATATCCTCCGGGTCGTAGCTGGCGGCGGTGTAAGACAGGACGGGCTTTGCATTCTCACGCTGCTGCTCCAGAACTTTCCGCTCCTCCAGCCTGCGTTTGTGTTTTGCCAAAAGGTCTTTTCCAACGCCGGTGAGTAGCAGAGCAGCGCCGGAGGATGCAAAAAGCGGGGGCAGAACCGAAAACGCCTGAAATGCCCGTATCCCCATCCGGATAATCAGGGCGGTTTCGGCAGTATAAACCGGAATAGCGGCAAGTATCCCTGCGAGTAACAGTAATATGCCGATTTTTCTCATCTGGTGACAGCCTTCTTTCGATTCAATCCAATCCACGCTTATATTTTACGCGTTTCCAGGAGCTTGGTTTTCAGCTCGTTCTCAATTTGCGCCAGCTGCTGCTCTGCCTCGCGCCTTGCTTGCCTGCCGTCGTTTTGAATCACCAAAACCTCATCCAGGGTTGTGATGATATCCTCGTTCGTCGCAATCAGGGTTTGAATGTCCACAATACCGCGTTCAGAAGCCTTTGCGGCATCCAGCGTGTTTTGCTTGAGCCGTTTTGAATTTTCACGCAGAAGCTGGTTGGTCAGCTCATCCACTTGGTTTTGTGCTTCAATGGCGCGGCTGGTGTGTTCTGTGCTCAGTGCGAGCAAAATCTGGTTTTTCCAGAGCGGGATGGTGTTTGCAACCGTTGTTTGTATTTTATTCGACATGATGACATTTGTGTTTTGCACCATGCGTATCTGCGGTGCCATCTGAATGCAAATGGCTCTGGTCAGCTCCAGGTCATACAGGCGTTTTTCAAAGCGATTGAACTGCTCTGCCAAGTCGTTGGCGCGCTGCGCATCCTCCTGCAGCCCGCTTTCGGCAGCCAGGTGCTGCAGCTCCTTCAATTCGCCGTTTTCACATGCGGTAAGCGCCTGCTTACCGGCAAGGATATACATGGAAAGCTCCTTGAAATACATGAGGTTGCTGTCAAACAGCTTATCCAGCGTAGCGATATCGGCAAGCAGGGTCATACGGTGCCCCTTCAGCGTTGCGGAAACACGGTCGATGCTGGTGGACACCTCGCCATACTGTACCCGTAGCTCTTCAATATAGTTTTTTCCTTTTTGCAATACACGGGCAAGGCCTTTTTTTTCAGACTCGGGCGTGCAGCCCTTCACTTGCACCACCAAGCTGGTGATCATCTTGCCGACCTCGTCCAAATCCTTGCCCTTGACCCCGGTTAGGGCGGACTCTGTAAACTGGGCAGACTTGCTCTGCGCCGACTCACCGAAACGGGAAATCGCCGTGGTATCATGCATATTTATTTTTAAGGCGAACTCATCAATTTTCTGCTGATCTTCAAGCGAAAGCTGGGAGGCCTCGCGCACAATTGTTTCTAAACTGGCTGTGCTGTTCTCCGGCGCTGCGGCGGGCATATCTCCGTCTAAGACAAGGTTAATTTCGTCAGTCATAGCGCAATACTCCTATATCATTTTTATGAGCAATTTCATTCTATGTTATTCGCATACATTTGTCAAACCCTATGAAAGGGTTGGCTGACCGGCTTTGGAGGGCTGCAAATAATGAACCAGCTTATGGATGACTTCGTCAATATCAATCGGTTTGCCGATGTGGTCATTCATGCCGCATTCCAGGCAGCGTTCCACATCCTCGCGGAACACATTGGCCGTCATGGCGATAATCGGCACCGTTTTCGCCTGCGGAAGATGCAGCGCGCGAATTTGTTGGGTGGCGCTGTAACCGTCCACGACCGGCATATGAATATCCATAAAAATCAAGTCGTAGCGCCCGGGATTTTCCGCAAACATGCTTACAGCCTCGGCTCCGTTCTCCGCGCAGTCAATGGAAAGCTTGGTGTCCTCCAACAGAGCCAGCACAATCTCGCGGTTTACCTCAATATCCTCGGCCAGCAGAATCCGCTTGCCTGCAAAGCAGACGGCCTGCGCCTCCTCTTTCGGTTGTGCTTTCATCAAGCTCACGCATTCCGCAATGCAATCCGCTACGGACGAAGTGAACAGCGGCTTAGGCATATATTTGTTTACCCCCGCGGCTGTGGCCTCCGGCTCCAGATGGCTCCATTCGGTTGCCGAAATCAAAATGACAATGCTGCTCTCACCGCAGAGTTGTTTGATTCGTTTGGTCAGCTCAATGCCGTCCATATCCGGCATCATCCAATCCACGAAAATAACCTGATAAGGGCGAACCGCCGCCTCAATTAATTGTAAGGCGGAATCACCGCCCTGCGCAACATCGCAGTGAAGACCCAGGGAGGAACCGAGGTTTACAAAGTAATCCAACACATCCTTTTGGTCGTCAACCGCCAGAATGCGAATCTTGCTCCAATCCATATCTTCCGCGCTGTCTCGTTCCTGCATAGTATCGTCACATTCATCCACATAGACCCGGAAAGAAAACTGTGAGCCCTCCCCGGGCGTTGCATGCACCCAAATGCTGCCGCCCATCATTTCTACGATATTTTTAGAGATAACAAGACCCAGCCCGGTTCCGCCAAAGCGCCGGGAAATGCCGCTGTCTGCCTGCTCAAACGATTGGAACAGGCGGCTTTGCTGCTCCTGCGAGATGCCGATTCCCGTGTCCGAAACCGAAACTTCCAGGCATAATGTTCCGGCTTGCCGCTGCGCAACCGCCACATCCAGCGTAATATTGCCGCCGTCCGGCGTAAATTTAATGGCGTTGGAGAGCAAATTGGTGATGACCTGTGCAAGATGCTGCTCATCGGAATGAATGAAACGAGGCAGTTCCGGGTCCAGATTCACCGTTAACAACTGCTTTTTTTCTTCAATCCGGAAATTTTGCACGTTAATGATGCGAATGAGCATTTTTTCAAAATTAAAATCGCTGGGGGAGAGCTCAAATTTACCGGATTCAATTTTTGAAATATCCAAAATGTCGTTTATCACGCCCAAAAGGTGCACCGACGCGTTATCTATTTTATCCATACAATAGCGCATTTTTTCAATGTCATCGGTGCTTTTGGCGATGCTGGACATGCCGATAATGGCATTCATCGGCGTGCGCATCTCGTGGGACATCGTAGCCAAAAAAACGCTTTTGGCAACAGAGGATTTTTCGGCGGCCTCTTTTAGCAGCGTCAGGGCTGTTACATCGTGCAGCACGATGACAACGCCCATGCATTCGCCCTCCAGATTGTTTGCGGGCGAAATGGTGATTTCCAGATAAACAGTCTGCCCGTCCGTCTCCAGCTTTTGGTCAAATTCCGCTGCCTGCCCTATCGCCATAACAAGCTTAGCCTTTTCGGTGAGCATCGCAAGCTCATCCTGCGAAAAGCGCCTGCCAAAAATAAAGGAGAGCGGCTTTTCCACCAAATCATTGTGGCTGGAATAACCCAAAAAGGTGCTGCTGCTTTCGGTGCCCAGCAAAAAGGTAAAGTCTCGGTCAAAAACAAAAATCATGTCCGGGCAGTTGGAGAGCAAAAGCTGGTTGTATAAGTGCTGTACCTCTTTTTCGTGGGCATTGAAATCCCGCAGCCGCTCGATGTTCTCGGTTGTGATTGCGGAATATTGCTTGTCCCGCTCCAGGCGCACAATCCGGCGCTTTAAATTTTCGCTCTCCCGGATTACACGGCGGTTTTCCTCCCGCAGCTGTTCGAGTTCCAGTTGAAGCGCAGACAGATTCTCCATGACTGCAAAAACCTCCGTTTCACGATGCTATCAAATAGAAACAAGTTACAATGCCATCAAAACGATGGAGGAGTGGTAGGCGCGGTTGACCGCTTTGCCGTTTTCATCTATAGTTGCCGGGCAAATTTCGCCCATTGCGTAAAAGCCGCAGGAGGCCAAATCACGCAGCGCGGGATGGTTGGTGATATAATCGCCCTCCATGCTCGTGTCGCCCGTCATAATCAGATAACGGCCGCCGCAGGAGGAGGAAAACAGCGTGCTGTAACGGTATTGCTCCGAGGTGTTTGCCTCAATCTTGGCAATGATATCCTCAAAGCACGCCTTAGAAGAACGAATCACTTCCTCGCGCTTGAGCACGGCGATGGTGAGCTCGCAGCCTTCCGGCATCTCTCCGCTAAAACCGACCGCCCCGGTCTCGTAATCAATGTGGATGATATTGCGGATTTTTTCAAGCACTTCGCCATTTTCCTTGTAATATACAATCACAGGGCTGGAGGTGTAGCTGGCGATAAAGCTCTCCAACACATAGCTGGGCTCAATAATCAAGCCGTTTTTTTCCATAAACCGCAAAAAGGTATCTTCCCCAACCTTGTGCACAACATTTCCGCTGGATTGGGTGATAACCACTTTTTTGTTATTTGCCGGTAGCTTCACCTCAGCCACGGCAAAGCGCGGCTGAATGCCGCCACCGAGCATGTTGATTAAAAGGCGATCGGTATAAAATTCCCCGTTTACAAAGATACCCGAAACATTGCTGGATAAATCAGCGGAGGAAACCGCGCCGTAAATCGGGCAGTGGCCGGAAGCGTCATCTAGAATTTTTGTCGTGATGTCAGAGGTGATTTCAGTGCTGAAGGGCTGCAACGTAATGAGCATCTTGGGATCCTCGCCGATGCGTTCCCGCCCCAGGGCGTAGGCGTCGCGCAGAACCTGGTCAACCGTTTCCGGTGTCCATGGCTCCGAGAGAGCCATGGAGCCGACAAGCTCCTCGTCTCCCGTAATAATCATAAAGCTTACGCTGATGTCATCAACCGAGTGAATGCCGATAAACGCCAAAGCCGTTGCGCCGTAAATATCAAAGTCATACATTTCAGACAGCTTCTTCATCACGGCAGGGTAATCGATGGTGGAGTCGCAAATGGCAATACCCATAGTGCGGGATCCAAATGTTACATTTTCGGCAACCTGCTTACCGAGCTCTTCACACAGATATTCAATGTCGTAGGTTTCACATGTTCTGGCTGTAAATACTTGCATAACAGTAACCTCCCATTTTTCTTTCGGAATTATAGGCAATTGTGAAACGTACGAAACGGCGGACGGCCAATGGCCGCCCCTACAACATACGCCTACAGAGAAAGAATTGTCTACGACATGTAGGGGCGCGTATTGCGCGTCCAGGACTTTCTCAAGCGCCTATTCTTTAAGAATTACATTATAGCAAAAAAGTGCCATAAAATCAAATGTCGATTTTATGGCAGGTTCCGATATCAAGCGATTTAAAGGTCGGCGACTATGCCCATCTCCGTTTACTTTAGGGTATGGCTTTTTCGCAGATTTTTTATCTACGCTTTCTTGGGAGCTTGGTATTACCCCGCGCCCAAACAGTAGTAACTATTGTTAAGGGCTGGGGTCAAAATCATTGTTTTGCAAAAAAGTCCCCATATTCCATATGAAGAACTTTTTTTATTGCATCAATTTCTCCCACTGAAATATGCCGGATGCCGGCTTCTATCTTGGCAAGCGTGCCGCGTGAAATGTCGCAATCCAGTATTTGCAGTTTGGCCGCAAGTTCCTCTTGTGTCATATCCATCGCATTTCGTGTTTTACGAATATTTTCGCCAATAACTTTATCTGATTTTATTCTTTGCTCCACCATAATCACCTTCTTTTTCGCTCCGGTATTAGAGCGAAGTTACCTTGATTATAGTAGTGAGCCGTGCTATTATTGCTCTAATAATGGAGCGGAAGGAGGTGTAAGCATGCCTAATTACAAAGAAATGTATCTTTTGCTTTTTCGTTCGATGACGAAAGCAATTACAATTTTACAGGAAGCTCAGCAACAGGCAGAAGAAATGTACACGTTAGAACAACAATCGGATATCAGAGTACTGGATGTACAACGGTGGGAAAAAAATCTTTCGGATAATGAATGCGAAGAAGAAACCAACGAATTAAACGTTACACTAAACGATACGAGAGAAGAAATTGTGTAATGGGTAGCTCCAAAAACTCGAAAGGCAGTAAATTGACAAATCATTTTTGCTGTTTTACCGCGTTTTATTGCAATTATCGCATTATTGGCTCTAGAAATTGCTGATTTCTAGAGGTGCCCAATTGCTAAAAATTTTGCTCTTCCATTCTCAAAGCTATTTAGCCAATTGCGAAACATATGGAGCGGCGGACGGCTGGTGGCCGCCCCTGCCACATATGTGCGCAGTAAGACGATGGCCTACAACATGTAGAGGTGAATGCGTGTCCGGGATTTTCACAATCGCCGATCGAAGCGTTTTCCTTTTAACTGAAATCCAAACCTCGCAACAAATCCGTCCGCTTCACCTCCCAAAATGAGTTGTAGCAGGAGAGGGGAAGCAGTACCCGACTTTTTGTGGGCGGGAAGGGGCTTATTGCTTTGTTTTCCCTGCGCGGTTTGCAGCCTCTTGATACAGCTCTGTATATGTCTTGGAATCCTTAATTAGCGCGTCACAGAAAGCCGCTACATCCTTGCCGGTTACGTCAAGCACGGCTTTCTTTTCCGCCGCGCCTCCCTCAAAAAGATCAACAATGCCCGCCAGCAACCCAAATTCGTTTGTCAGTTCAACGGGGCCAACCTTAAAAAAATATTTCTGGATTTCTTTATAAACAATTTGATAGTCTTGCGGAAGGGCTTTCACGCGAGCCATGTGTGCGCGCCACTCTTTTTTGCCTTCGATTATATCTTGTATCCCCATCATGCTCTCCTTTACTTGCCCAGTTTTTTGGCAATATTATGGTTCAGTTGTGCGCGCCACCTATCGCGGTATGTCTTGGCACCTGCCCCGCCGACCAGTGCCGAGCAAAAGCCCTTGAGGTCATCGCCGAGCGCCTCAGCGGCGCTTTGCCCGTCTGCCGCGCTTTCTTCCAGCAACCCCAAAACACCGTCCAGTATCGGCATAAGCCCTCTTCCGCTGAAGTCTGCACTCGGCCAAAGGTTGGCCTGAATTGTTCCCCAGGCATCTTGATAATCAGCCGGCAGTTTTTGGGCGCGTTCTGCAAAAGCCTTCGCTTCCCTTGTCATATCACTGCCTGTAATTTTTTCAAAAAAGTTCATTGCCTTGCCTCCTTCAAGCCGTTAATTTTGGATGCTACAAACTCCCATTTCTCCCAGAAGCGGTGCAGCTCCTCTTTTCCTGCATCATTGAGCGTAAAAAATTTGCGTGGCGGGCCAATATCCGATGTTTTTTTCTCGATATCCACGAGCTTGTTTTTTTCAGCCCGCACCAGAATGGTATAAACGGTTCCGTCCACCACGTCAGCAAACCCCAGAGCATTCAGCTTGCGGGTAATCTCATAGCCGTAAGTGCTCCCTTGGCTGATGATTTCCAAAACACAGCCCTCCAACACGCCCTTTAGCATTTCCGTCAACTGATCCATGTATAACCTCCCCTAATCTGTGCCGCTGATATGCAGCGGTACTTACTACCGGTATATTGTAGCACAGGGTAGTTGAGTTGTCAATGCATAAATCATGAAATCCGTTCCCCCTGCGTCCCTTGAAGCGTCTGCCTTGCCTGTAGCAACGGTTTCAGAAGGCATAAACCAAGCATCATAATGGCGGGAAAAATCATAGCCGTTAAAAGTCCGCTGTTCAAATTTCTGGAATCCGCAATAATGCCGGTTACCCATGGCCCGACAGAGCAGCCCAAATCCCCGCCGAGCGCCATTAGGGCAAACATGGCGGTTCCGCCGGATGGATAGCCCCCGGCTGTGAGGCTCAGCATGCCCGGCCACATCAGGCTAACCGTCAACCCGCAAAGGGAGCAGCCCAACAGCGCAATGGCCGGGACAGGCACCAGGGCGGTGATGGCAAAGGATACAATGCAAAGAGCGGAGCAGACAAACAGAGCCTTTTGCATGTTGATTTTTTGCCCCTTCATGCCGTAAAGGGTGCGCACAATGCCCATCATAATCGCAAACAGGCACGGGCCAAACAAATCCCCCAGCGTCTTTGAGATTCCCAACCCTTTTTCGGCAAACAGCGAAGCCCATTGCCCCATGGCCTGTTCGGCGGCACCGGAGCACACCATTAACAGCAGGGCAATTAAAAATATTTTGGAAGTCAACAGCGTTTTCAGCGGCGTCCGCTCGCTCTCCTCCTGCGCCGGCATCAAGGGTACCCTTGTAAACTGGAACAGGGTCACAAGCGGCAAAACAGCCCACAGCAGCGGAAGTAAAAACCATAAGTCCTGGCCGACCAAGCGCAGTGCCAGCGTGGATAACAGGATAACCAACACCTGCCCCCAGCTGTAAAAGGAATGCAATAAACTCATGGATGACGCCTTCGCATCCCCGGGCAGACTTTCTACAATGGGGCTGACCAACACTTCAATCAAACCGCCGCCAATGGAAAATAACACACTTGCAATCACCAGCCCGGCATACGGCCGCGGCATCAGGCGCGGCAAAAGCGCCAACGCAATCATGCCAATCGCGGCGAAAACATGCGCCATAACAGCCGAAATACGCTGCCCAATTCTATCGATAAACCGAATCGCCAGCGCATCAACAATCAGCTGCGTGATAAAGATGACGACAACCAGGCTGCCCAGCAAGGTGTAAGAGAGCCCGAATTTATCTTTGAAAACAACAAAGAGCAAGGCGGGTAGGTTGACAATCAGTGCCTGGGTTATGTAGCCCAAATAACAGGCGTGCAATGTGCTTTTATAGTTGGTATTGTGCATCGATACGTCCTCCTCTTTTGTGCAGGAATCATATTATACTGACTTTTTTGCAGAAAGGCCAGCCTTTCTTTTTGATGTTTGTTTTGCAGACGATAGGATACGAATCAGAGGCCGCTTATGTAAAGTTGCCCAGAACACAAGCGGTTTTTCTTATATAGAAAAAAGATGATAAAAGTTAACATTTTCGTCATAAAGCAAATATATCCAAGCCTTGCAGGCGGGGTGCTCTTATGCTATACTACTCTTGCATCTTTGCGAAACCCCATTAAGTTTGTAAGTATTGTTACGGAATAAATTGAAGATTGCGAGGTTCCATTCATGAAAATGCAAAAGAAAGTTACGGCGCTTGCCCTTGCCCTGGCGCTGCTGCTGGGCGTTTGCGGCCCTGTCGGTGCGCTGGCGGCAGACATTCCTGTTACAGGTTATGTCACGCCGGCTGGGTACAGTGAAAATGATTTTCAGCGCTTGGCGGCGTTTGCCTTGCAGGGCAACAACCTCTCTGCGCTGAATTGGGATTTGCAGGCGGTTCCGCCCTCCATGCCGGGGATTTCGTTTACGGAAATAGAGGGGATTATGCGTGCAGACGAAATTTCCTTGAATAAGACCGGAGACATTGCCCTCACAGGTGTGATGGATTTGACCGACCTTTCGGAACTTCGTTCCCTGTCTGTTTCGAACAACCAGCTTTTCGCAATCAATCTCAGCGGCTGTAGCAAGCTGTCCAGTCTGGTTTGTGACAACAACCAGCTGGTAAAGCTGGTGTTGCCGGATGTAACCACCATGTCCGCGTTTGATTGCGCGAATAACTACTTAAACACGGCGTCCGGCTCTGCGCTGGCGCAGGCCATCCAGGCCATAACCTTTATTTCCCCTGCGTCTACGGTGCAAAAAACATTTATGCCAGCCGCTTCTTCGGCAGTGAATCAAGTTTCCGTAACGCTGAACGGGTTGCCGGATCTGGAGCTGCGCTATACCACGAACGGCATTACGCCGACTATAAACAGTGCCGTTGTTGCCGCGTCCGGCATTGAAGCGCTGAATCTTACAGCCAGCACGATGCTCCAAGCCGCCGCTGTGCTGCCGGACGGCACACTGAGCGAGGTGCATTCCCGTTATTTCACCGTGAGCACACCCACGCCCTCCCTCCCGGCGAATAACGGCGTGAGCGCAACACAGAAAATTTCGCTTTCCGCTCCCGCGAACACCACCTATATTTACACCACGGACGGAACAACCCCAAGCGAGCTCAACGGCATTCGCTTCACAGGCGCAAAGGATATCACAATTAGCAAAAACACAACGCTGAAGCTTGCCGCGCTGCGGCAGGGCTGCACAATCAGCTCTGTGGCAAGTGGGCTATATACGGTTGTTTTGCCGGCCACTGCGGCACCGGTACTGCCCTCCAACGCAGGGATCGGGTACGAACAGCGCGTTTTTATGAGCGCGCCTGCATCCACCACCATTTATTATACGGTTGACGGTTCCGTTCCGCAGACGGATGGCAGCGGAACCACGCAAACTATTTTACCCAATCAAAGCAAGGGCGTAACCATTGACAAACAAATCACCATCAAAGCCATTGCATGGAAGGTGGGCTTCGACCCCAGCGCGGTTGTGAGCAAGGCCTACCTGTGCAAGGCGAAAACCCCCGATTTGCCAACACCGCTGTCAAACCCGGGCATCACCCAGGATGTGCTCTTTAAGGCGCCGGACGATGCAACGCTGTTTTACACGCTGGACGGCAAAACGCCGACCACTTCTTCGGAAAGCCTTGCGCCGGGGACCAGGACAATTCTTAACATAACGAAAAAAACAACCCTCAAGGCCATTGCGGTGCGCAGCGGCTATCACAACAGTGATGTGGCAACGGCTGTTTTTACGGTCACAATCCCGGTTTCGCCCCTGCCGAAAATTCCTGCGGGTAAAACCGGTGTCGGCTCCTATAATATTGTGGTGAATGTGCCCACAGGTTATAAATATTATTATACCTTAGACGGAAAAACCCCAACCACGTCTTCCAATTATCTGAATGGCGGCAAACAGTATACCATGTCAGTCACTTTCACAAAAACGATGAAAGCCTTTGCGGTGCAGAATAACTACAAGCCCAGTGCCGTTGTAACCAGCGTTTACCGGGTTCAGACGCAAACGCCGACAATTCCAAGCGCGGCCAGCGGCGTTGGCTCAGTCAAAGTGAATCTGAAGGCTCCGTTGGGCTTTACTTGGTACTACACCACGAATGACACACCGCCGAGTATAAAATCGGCTAAAGTGACTCCCGGAACGACGAAGACTATTACGCTGACAAAAACGACCAAGCTGCGCGTGATTGCTGTGAAGAGCGGCTGTGAACCGAGCAATGCGGCTGTTGTGACCTTTACCATTACCACAACCACGCCTAAAATCCCCGCCAGCAAAACGGCAACAGGCACTTATAAAGTGAATTTGAGCCCGCCCACAGGCACTACCTGGCATTATACCTTGGACGGTAAAAAACCGAGCACGGGTACCTCGGCCTATGTCATCGGCGGCAAGACCAAAACTCTAACCATTTCCCGCAACATTGTTTTAAACGTGATTGCGGTAAAGGATAACTGCAAGCCGAGTGCGGTTGTGGCCTCCACCTTCCGTGTGCGGACGGCTGCGCCGAAGATTCCGGCCTCCAAAACCGGTTATTCCTCCTACAAGGTGACGATTACCGTGCCGAACAATGTGACCTGGTACATCACACTGGACGGTTCCGTTCCGACAACTTCCAAGGGTACGAGGCTGGCTGGCGGAACCAAAAGGACATTGAGCATTACGAAGAATGTGATGCTGCGCGTGATTGCGGTTGCGCCCGGCTGCGACGCAAGCGCCTCCGTCAGCGCAAATTACCTTTATAAATTACCTGTGCCGAAAGCGAGCCTTGCCCCCGGAACCTATAAGGGCACAAAAACTATAAAGCTTTCCACCTCTGTTAAGGGCGGAACGATTTACTACACAACCAATGGCAAAACGCCCACAAGCGCCGCTACAAAATACACCAAGGCTATCAAAATCACCAAAAATACAACCTTGAAGCTCATAGTTGCCAAACCGGGCTTTACAATCAGCAACGCGAGCGTGTATACTTATACCATTAAGAAATAATGGAGGCAAGGTATGTTTGAGGATTGGTTGGATTCTGTCAGCTTTGTGGAAAAGTCCGATCCGGAGGTCGGCCGCGCAATGCGGCTGGAGCTGGAGCGGCAGAGAAGAAACATTGAGTTAATCGCCTCGGAAAACTTGGTTTCCCCGGCCGTTATGGCGGCCATGGGCAGTGTGTTGACCAATAAATATGCTGAGGGCTACCCCGGCAAGCGTTATTACGGCGGCTGTGAATGCGTGGATATTGCGGAGAGCCTTGCGATTGAGCGCGCAAAGCAGTTGTTCGGCGCAGAGTTTGCCAATGTGCAGGCGCATTCCGGCGCACAGGCAAATATGGCCGTATATGCGGCGTTTTTGAATCCCGGCGATGTGGTTATGGGCATGAACCTTGCCCACGGCGGCCACCTCTCCCACGGTTCCCCTGTCAACATGAGCGGGAAGCTGTATCACTTTGAGCCCTACGGTGTGGGAGAGGACGGCTATATTGACTACGATGCCATGGAACTGCGCGCACAGGAAATCAAGCCTAAAATGATAGTTGCGGGTGCCTCCGCGTACCCGCGCATCATTGATTTTGCCAGAATCAGAAAAATTGCGCAGTCTGTCGGCGCGGTTTATATGGTGGATATGGCGCATATTGCGGGCTTGGTTGCCGCAGGGCTGCACCCCTCGCCCGTTCCGCACGCGGATGTCGTCACCAGCACTACGCACAAAACCCTGCGCGGCCCGCGCGGCGGCTTGATTCTTTGCAAAGAGGAGCACGGCGCTGCAATCAACAAGGCTATTTTCCCGGGCAGCCAAGGCGGTCCCTTGATGCATATCATTGCCGCCAAGGCCGTTTGCTTCGGCGAGGCGCTCTCTCCGGCGTTTCAGGCGTATCAGCAGCAGGTTGTTCTCAACGCCCGTGCGCTTGCGGAAGGGTTACTGAAGCGCGGCGTCAATCTCGTCTCCGGCGGAACGGATAATCACTTGATGCTCGTAGACCTGCGCAGCCTGGGTATCACCGGCAAGGAGCTGGAGCACAGGTTGGATGAGGTATATATCACCGCCAACAAAAACGCCATTCCCAATGATCCGGAAAAGCCCTTCGTCACCAGTGGTATCCGTCTTGGCTCCGCGGCAGTCACAACGCGTGGCTTTGTGGAAGGTGACATGGATGAAGTGGCGCAGTATATCAAGCTGGCAGCAACGGATTTTGAGGCCAATAAAGAAAGCATTCGCGCTGGCGTTGCGGCCATTTGCGCGAAATATCCGCTATACGAATAGTTGTAAAAATAAAACAGGGTCATTCGCTTCGGCGGGTGACCCAATTATTATACGCTGCAGAAAGAGAGGCTTTTGTATGTTCAAAGAAAACGCAATCATTTTATTTCAGGGGGACAGCGTGACGGATTGCCAGCGAGACCGAAAGGATGCCGCCGGGCTGGGTCACGGTTACGCCAATTTGGTCGCAACACTGCTGACCCAACAGGGGCGCAAAGACATCACAATTTATAACCGCGGAATCAGCGGAAACCGAGTGCCGGATTTGCTCTCCCGCTGGCAAACGGACTGCCTGGCGTTGGAGCCGGACTACATCAGCATCTTAATCGGCATCAATGAGGTGTGGAGGCGGTATGACAGCAACAACCCCACCTCCGACGAGGAATATGAGCGTGGCTATCGCGAGCTTTTGGAGCAGACACGGCAGGGAACACGGGCGGAAATCCTGCTGCTCAACCCCTTCTTGTTGGATGTGAATCCGGAAAAAGCCGCCATGCGCGAGGACTTGGTGGGTAAACAGGCTGTGGTGAAAAAGCTGGCGCAGGAATATGGCTGCCGCTTTTTGGATTTGGATGCGCTGTTTCAAGAAGCCTGTAACAAGCTCCCGCCCGAAACCTTTGCACAGGATGGGGTGCACCCCGCGCCGGCAGGCCATGCCTTGATTGCAGTGCACTGGTTGCGTGCCTGGGAAACGATATGAGACGCAAAGCCGCTTTGCTTCTGCCGTTTTTATTGTGTATGGCGTTGGCCGCCTGTGCGGCGCACCCTGCCATGCAGCCGCAAACGCAAACGCTACAGCAAAGCACGGCGCTTCCCACAGTCCGGAGCAGCGCGGCCTCCCGCGCAACGCAAGGCCGCAGCGCAACGGTAACGGTACCGCCTACCGAAACACGCACGGAAATGCCTATAAAAACAACGCTTTTTGCAACGAAACCACAAATAAGCAGTACGGCAACGCAGCCCCTACCGCCGGAAACCACAAAAACCGCGCCGAGGGCTTATGCTGTTGTATCGCAGAGCGTTTGCCCGATTTACCGTGAGCCGGACAGCGCAAGTATGCTCGATACCCAGGCACTGCTCAACCAGCGGCTGCAAATTTTAGGCCGCAGCGGAGCCTTTTACAGGGTGCGTGTACCGGACGGCTACACGGGCTACGCCCCAATTTCAGCCCTGGGCGAGGCTGCGCCCGATGCGCAAGCCGGAGAAATTCTCCTGACTGTGAAGAAGACTGTGGCACCCTTGACGGATGAAAACGGAACTGTCCTGTTGCAAGCACCAATGGGGGCGCAGTTTCACGCCAAACAGCCGCAGCAGGGCTATTTCACCGTGCAGCTCCCGGGCGGCAAAAGTGCCCGCCTGGCTCGGGCGGATGTCCAAACCGGCACCCTGCGTTTTCAGGGCGGTGAGAACATCGTAGAAAGCGCAAAGTTGTTCCTGGGTACGCCCTACCTCTGGGGTGGTGTCAGCGCAAAGGGGATAGATTGCTCCGGGCTGACCTATCTTTGTTACCGCATGAACGGCCTGACTCTGCCGCGCGATTCCCGCCCGCAATTCCAAGAGGGGCAGGAGGTCGCATTGGCCGAGGCGCAGCCGGGGGATTTGCTGTTTTTCGCCGCAGAAAAAGGGGGGATGCAAGTAACACATACCGGCATCTTTATGGGCAAAGAACAGTTTATCCATTCCAGCATCTCCGGCAAGGGCGTTGCCGTCAGCAATCTTTCTGATTTTGGCTACCGTGAAAAGCTGGTCAGCGTGCGGCGGTATATAACGCCCTGATGCTGCTTATACTTCTATTATATTGAGATAAGGATGATTGCAGATGAAACAGGCCTGCTCCATGCAGAATTGCTGCGCGGTGATTTATTGTGACGGCAAGGTGTTCCCCCAAACAACACAGGCGGTTGCCGCCGCCCCGCTTTTGTTCTTCCCCCTGTTGGGTTGGGCTTATTATACACTGTGTCAGGCGGATATTCCGCAAATCTGTGTGCTTATGCGGGAGCAGGGGCAACAGGAACAGCTGCAGGCTGCCCTCAGCCGGGCGGGGGCGGACTGTGCGTTTTTCACGCTGGAACGGCGCGAGGAACTGCGCGATTTTTGCGCTGGGCGCGAGCTCTGCCTGTTTCCGGCGAATAGCCTGTTTTTTGACTGTGACGCCCTGCGCGGTGCCTATGAGCGGATGCAGGAAACACAGCAGCCGCACTTCGCCCTCAAGGCGGACGGCGGCCGCACGGCTGCTTTGTGGCTTGCAAATCAAGAGGCGCAGGCGCTTTTTACCGAAATGCCGGAGCGGATTCTTGCGGCACAGCGCCAAAACAGCCTGGAGGGCGTTTGCTTGACGGACATTGCAAACGCGCAGGACTGCTACCGGGCCACGGAGCAGATGCGTCACTACCTGCTGCAAAAGCACAGGGAAAGCGGGGTGCAAATTCCCTGCTCCGATGGGATTATGATTGCGCCGGACTGCGAAATCGGCGCGGGAACCCTTGTTTTGCCCGGCACGATACTCAAGCAGGGCGTTCGCATCGGGGGCGGCTGCACCATTGGGCCAAACAGCGTCATCTCCGGCAGCGTTATCGGCGAGCGCGTGCTGCTGCAAAGCTCCTATTGTGAGGATAGCGTCATCCAGGACGATGCCACGGTCGGCCCCTTCGCGAGGCTCCGCCCCAACACACGCCTGGGCAAGGCTGTGCGCGCGGGCAATTTTGTGGAACTGAAAAATACGGCAGTGGGGGATGGTGCCAAAATCTCTCACCTGAGCTATATTGGGGATAGTGAAATTGGTGCGCGTGTCAATGTGGGCTGCTTATGCGCAACGGCAAATTACGACGGAAAAGATAAATATGTCACCAAGGTAGCGGACGACAGCTTTCTCGGCTGCAACACGGTTTTAATTTCTCCGGTTACGCTGGAGAAAAACGCCTTCACAGCCGCAGGCTCCGTAATCACACAGGATGTGCCGGAAAACGCCCTGGCCATCGCCCGCTCCCGTCAGGTGAATAAGGATAACTGGAGGAATCCCAAGAACAGGTAGCCGATTACTTGTATATAATTTTTCGTATCGTTTCTGCCGAAAGATGATACTCCAGCGCTAGTTGCTCCAAGTCGGCTCCATGAAAATACTTATACTGTATCTCCTCATTTCGCTGCTTGTAATATGCCCTGGCACCGGAACCGGCACCCCATTGCTTGCGCTCCTGGCCGGATGGAATATACAGAGCCTCTCCGGCAGCGTACTTTTGCAGCTCCTTCAAAAGTTTATCCGGCAGAATATCAGAGGCGTTTCGATATTTCATATGAATTTCCTCGCTTATCTGTTTTCTGCCAAAAATTCCTCAACGGTAGCATAGCTTGCAAGCCTTACATCATGGCCGCGAATCTCACAGAGGATATATTCCTCCAGTTCCTTGGCTCGTTTGTGCAATGCGCTTAGGTCTGCGGCATCATAAACGCCCAACAAGTCCATCGCTTGCAGGCCGTATTCCGCGCCGACAATATCCAGCTCATGCTGTAACATACAGCCCCAGATAAAGGCTTTTTGTGCGTCCTTGTCATAGCATTTTTGATCAATACGCCGCCAAGTATAGCTCAGTTCCTGATACCAGTCGGCCAGCCCCTGAAAGTCTTGGTTATAAGCTTCTTGGGCAGCCGGCCTGTTTTGATTCAGAAATTTTCTTGTGGAACGAATTATCAGGTGACTGAGGTTTTTTAATTCGTCCCCTGAGCCCGCGCTTATAATCGAGCGGTAATAGGGGATGAAATTTTCCGGAAGGGATTTCATTTGTTCCAATTCCGCGAGCTGATTGATTTGGCTGTGCTTAAAATACGTTCCGTTTACAAAGGCGACGCTTACGGAAAGAAAATCCGCAATATAACCTGCCGCCATTCTCAGCTCGCCCAGCGCTTCCTCAAACATCATGGTTTGGTACAGGTTCATGGCGACTTCCAGTTTCTCCAAAGCTTTTTGAAACATAAACTCCGGGTTCTCTAAATTGCATTGCAATTGTTTTTGAAAACCAAGGAAACGCTCCCTATCGCCCTGCGATCGGCTGTATAAAATTGTAGCATCCCCGAGGCAACAGGTATTATAGTCGTCCAGGTTTGCCATACGTTCCACGCGCTCCCAGCTTCTGGGGTATAAATCATAACCGGTTCCGTCGATGATAAAAGTTTTCGCAAGCGCACATCCTTTTTCCGTCGCCGGGACAAAATAGTCGAAGGGGCCTTTATAATACTGAAAGGGTCCCCCGTTTGCGCCATGCTCCAGCTCGTCAAGATCATAGCCAAGCAATAATGCCACGTCTTCCGGATATTCCTTTTCAATTTTTTTAAGCACCCAGGCTAACAATTTGTCAGCTGTATTCATATAACCATTCCTTTCTTGCCGAAGTAAATAGTAATACCATTAGTGTAAGCTTACAGTGACATTGTACCCGGATTTTTCGTTTGCTTCAATGCCCGGAATGGCTCAAAAAATTGTTGACCAGGCGATGCTACAACACCTGATACTCCACCAGCAAATCCATGGTGCGTTTTAAACACAGGGTTCCGTAGCCCCAGACAGGGTTCGGGTAGCGCTCAGAGGCGCTGCGGGTGGCTCCCGCATGCAGAAAGGCCTTTACACGCTGGCCGTAAAGGTAGGGGTCGTTTTTGTTCACAATGCCCCACTGCATCATCAAGGCCACCGCGCCGGTCACGAAGGGGGCAGCCACGCTTGTGCCTGTAAAACTATCGTAACCCCCGCCGACCTTGGTTGTGATAATACCGGTGGCGGGGGCGACGAGGTCGGGCTTGGCGTAAACATTGCCGCGCGTGTTGCCGCGCCCGGAAAATTCTGCAAAGCTGTTGGTTGCGCCTTGATAGCCGCCCACCGTGATTGCGTTCAATGCCGTGGAGGGGAGCGTGAGGGTGGCGTCCACGGAAGGGGAGAGGAAGGCCGTGTTCCGCGTGACCTCCTCCACCGTCGGCAGCCAGATGTCGAACTGGCCGTCAGCAATATCCTGTCCGTATAGAACCAGCCTCCAAACTCCCTCCGGAAGGCCCTGCGCATCCGGCTCAAACCAGAAAAACACTTCCTGGTCCAGGGAGTAGTGCGTGGGCTGGGTTGTAAAGATATAAACGGAAGCTCCCTGTGTGTGCAGGGAGACGGCGGCGGTTCTGTCCGTGATAACGCCGCTGGAATTGCCGTTCGGTGCAATCAGCTCAAAACGCAGGTTGTCGGTGAAATTGAGCCACAGGGATATGTACAGAGCGGGAAGATTGGCCGCTGTGACAAATTCAATTGTTTGGCTGACATTGCTTTGCAAAACACCGTGAAAATGATGCCCGGCAGAGGCCTCATTTCCGGAGGCGATGATGATGTTGCTTTTCCACTTTTGCGCCATGTCGTCCACAAAGGTTTCAAACAGGGAAGCACCGTTGTGCGCGCCGTTGTTGGTGCCGTAGCTGATATTGATAACCAGCGGCATGTTCAGTGCGGCCGCTTTTTCATAGGCATATTTGATGGCGCGCATCAGCTCCGTGGTGCGCGAGAAAGACTCCTGGCCGGCGGTGCCGAGCTTTACAATCAATAGGCTGCTTTTTGGCGCGACACCGCTTTCACGCCCGTCGCTTGCTCTGCCGTTCCCTGCGGCGATGCCCGCGATGGCGGTGCCGTGCCTGGCGGAATCGTATTCCGGCACTGCCTCCAGCGGCTGCGCGAGCTGTAAGGCGGCGTTGAGCTCCTGCTGTGTATATTCTGTTCCGTATTGAAACCCGGCCGGGGGCGTTCCCTCTGCGGTCTGATCCCAAAGAAATAAAATGCGGCTGCTTCCGTCCTCGTTTCGAAAGTCCGGGTGTGTGTAATCAATGCCGGAGTCCAGAATTGCGATGAGAACACCGCTGCCGTCCAGGTTATAGCCCTCCGGAAACTGTACGCCGGAAACGCAGGTCTGCCCCCGTTCACTCTGCAGATTTGCCGTGAGCATTTTCGGCAATTCCACATACTGAATTTGTGCAAATTCAAACAACTCCGGCACATATTCCGGCTCCAGGGTCAATATGGCGTAATTTTCGTCCAGAATTTCAACCGCAACCGGCAGTGCTTCGGAAACCGGCTGTAAATTTCCGCTGTATTTTACGATAACTTCCATGGCAGTACCCTCAATTCCGTTTTTATCGGTATAATACCAATCTCCATTAGAAAGCGTCATAAAAAGTCAAGGAAAAGCTTTGCTGTATGGCTTTTTCGCAGATTTTTTATCTACGCTTTCTTTGGATATTGGTATTATATATATGCGCGGCGCAGGCAAAAGTGACATCGCCAACTCCTGTTACATATAGTAATAGCGTGAAATACAAACAGGAGGAATCGCCATGTCAACACCAAATCCAGACTATACCCATCAAGGCTCGCTGCAAATCTCCGCGACGCTGTCCTATGAGAGCAAACCCGTTCCAAACGCCCGTGTGCGTATTTCAACCGCCGGGGAGGAGGGCGGCAGTGTAGTTGAAGAGCTGCTCACAGATGAATCCGGCCAAAGCCCTGTGATAACGCTGCCCGCTCCGCCGGTGGATTATTCGCAGGAGCCCTCCCAGCCGAAGCCTTACA
Source organism: Oscillospiraceae bacterium (assembly GCA_031549535.1). Taxonomy (GTDB): domain Bacteria; phylum Bacillota; class Clostridia; order Oscillospirales; family Acutalibacteraceae; genus JAVBPP01. The sequence goes on along the minus strand of JAVBPP010000084.1, from coordinate 709 downwards.
GCGAATATAATTTGCAAATTGAGGCGGAGGGCTATGCGCCTGCGCAAATTAACGGCGTGCAGGTTCTGCCGGAGAGCGTTGCGCTGCAAAATGTCACCATGCTCCCGTTGGAAGTGCCCGGGGAGCAGGAAGAGGTCACCATTGAGCAAAACACGCTCTACGGGGATTTTCCCCCTAAAATTCCGGAGGAGGAGGTGAAGCCCCTTCCTCCGTCTAAGGGCTATGTCGTTTTGCCAAACCCGGTGATTCCGGAATTTGTTGTGGTACATATGGGTGCGCCCAGCAACCGCTCTGCCAAAAATTATTGGATACCGTTTCGGGACTATATCAAAAATGTCGCCTGCTGCGAAATTTATGATACCTGGCCCAGCGCAACCATTCAGGCAAATGTGCTGGCTATTTTATCCTTTACGCTTAACCGCGTATATACAGAATGGTATCGCGGAAAGGGATATAATTTCACAATTACAAATTCCACGGCCTACGACCACGCCTTTTCCTACGGGCGCACGTTTTACGCAAAAATTTCTCGCATTGTGGACGAAATTTTCACCTCCTATATCACCAAGCCCAACATTCGCCAGCCGTTGTTTACACAGTATTGCGACGGAAAAAACAGCAGCTGCCCCAATTGGATGTCGCAATGGGGCTCAAAATCATTGGGGGATCGCGGCTACGATTCTATTGCTATTTTAAAAAATTATTATGG
>JAVBPP010000087.1:0-25687 GCA_031549535.1 Oscillospiraceae bacterium | reverse complement strand
GAGGTCAAAACCCGCATTGCCCGATTCAAAGGGTTTTCAAAACTCTCCTGTCCGGGGTGCGGGGTTTTTGTAAACCGCTTCGTCTGGTTTATAGGGTTCTGAAAACCGGGGCTGTCCGGTTTATAGGGTACAGTTTAATATTATACCAATCTCCATTAGAAAGCGTTATAAAAAGTCAAGAAAAAGCTTTCCTGTATGGCTTTTTCGCAAACTTTTTATCTACGCTTTCTTTGGATATTGGTATTATTCCTACATCAAATGGTAGGAGTAATAGCAATTTCTCCCCGATTCACGCAAGCGCGAAAAACGCGTTCCGTGAATCGGGGAGGTTTATTGTGTTGTTACACAACCACCGGGTTGATTTGCTTTTTGTTTGGGTTGCGCTCCATGAGCGGCAGCGCACCGTTTTTCACGCACATGCCGTTAATCTGCACACGTTCAATTGCGGGGTCGGAGGGGATATCATACATAATGGGCTGCAGCACTTCCTCCATGATAACACGCAGACCGCGCGCACCTGTCCCCTTTTCCAAGGTCTTATCCGCCACCGCCTCCAAGGCACTGCGGTCAAAATCCAATTCCACGCCGTCAAAACGGAATAGTTCTTGGAATTGCTTGAGTATGGCGTTTTTCGGCTCGGTCAAGATGCTGATGAGCGCATCGCGGTCCAGCTCCTGCAGCGCAGCAATCACGGGGATACGACCCACCATTTCCGGAATCATGCCATAGCGCACCAAGTCTTGATGGATGACCTTATCCAGCGTCGGCTCTTTCTCCATATCCGCTTTGCTGCGAATTTCTGCACCAAAGCCCAGCGCACTGCCACCCACGCGCTTTTCTATCACCTTTTCAATGCCATCAAACGCACCGCCGCAAATGAACAGGATGTTTGAGGTATCCACTTGAATAAATTCCTGCTGCGGATATTTTCTGCCGCCCTGCGGGGGCACATTGGCAACCGTGCCCTCCAGAATTTTCAGCAGCGCCTGCTGCACACCCTCACCGCTGACATCACGCGTGATGGAGGGGTTTTCGGACTTGCGTGCAATCTTATCAATTTCATCGACATAGATAATGCCGCGCTCGGTTTTTTCAATGTCATAATCCGCCGCCTGAATCAAGCGCAGCAGAATATTCTCCACGTCCTCGCCGACATAGCCCGCCTCCGTGAGTGTGGTGGCATCCGCAATGGCGAAGGGTACATCCAAAATCCGCGCCAAGGTCTGCGCCAGCATGGTTTTACCCACGCCGGTTGGCCCAAGCAGAAGGATGTTGCTCTTTTGAATCTCCACCTCATTGTTTTTTAGGCTGCGGATGCGCTTATAATGGTTATAAACCGCCACACTCAGGGCGATTTTTGCCCTATCCTGGCCGATTACATATTCATCCAGCCGTCTTTTGATTTCCTGCGGCTTCGGCAAATCCAGGCGATCCCGTTCTTTGGCCTTTTTATTGGGGAAAATCTCCTCTTCCTCAATGATGGTCAGGCACAACTCCACACACTCATTGCAAATATACACGCCGGGACCCGCAATGAGCTTATCTACCTGTTCCTGCCTTTTTTTACAAAACGAGCATTGCACCGTTCTGCTTCTGTCTTCTTCTTTGGGCATGAGAGGCTCCTTATCGCAATGAATTATCTTTTGTAAATCACTTTGTCCACAAGGCCATATTCCATAGCCTCCTGCGCGCTCAAGAAATTATCGCGCTCGGTATCGCGGGCAATTTCTTCCACCGGCTTGCCTGTGTTCTCCGCCAGGATGCGATTGAGCTTTTCACGCGTGCGTAGGATATGCGCGGCAGCGATTTGAATCTCCGTCGCCTGGCCCTGTGTTCCGCCCGATGGCTGGTGAATCATGATTTCGCTGTTGGGCAGGGCAAGCCGCTTGCCTTTTGCGCCGCTGGAAAGCAGAAACGCACCCATGGACGCCGCAATACCCATGCAGATAGTGGAAACATCGCACTTAAGATATTGCATGGTGTCATAAATGGCCATACCTGCCGTCACAGAGCCGCCGGGGCTGTTAATATACAGGCTGATGTCCTTATCCGGATCCTGCCCTTCCAAAAACAGCAGCTGAGCCACCACAAGGCTGGCTGTTGCGTCATTCACCTCGTCGGACAGCATAACAATACGGTCGCTGAGCAGGCGGGAGAAAATATCATAAGAACGCTCGCCGCGGTTGGTTTGTTCTACTACATAGGGTACCAATGCCATGATGTAAACTCCTTTCCTCACCGGAACTGTTTTAAGCGGTATTTTGATTATAGTACGGGGAGCGGAAAATTATACACTGCGTTATGATTCCGCGCTCTCTTCTTTTGGGGCAGCCTTTTTTGCCGCAGGCTTCTTTGCAGGTTTTTCCTGCACGGCATCGGCGTCCGCTGCCTTTGCGGCCTTTTTCGCCGCCGGCTTTTTCACAGCTTTCTTTTCCTGCTCGGCGTCGTCATCCGCCGCTTCGGGCTCTTTCTTGGCTGCTTTTTTGGCGGCGGGCTTTTTGGCCTTGGCGTTGTCCACCACAAACTTGACAGCGGCGGCTCTCACCAAATCTTCTTTCACCAGCTTTTCCGCCACAAGGGACTTGATTTTTTCAAGCTCCATGTTGTATTGCTCCGCCATTTTCTGGTACTCGGCCTCAATCTCCTCGGCTGCGGGCTCCAGTTTTTCCAGCTGAGCCACTTTCTCGAGCGCAAGCTCCGCACGCACTTGACCCTTGGCCTGCTCCTGCATCTGCTGCTCGTATTGCTCCATCTCCATGCCCATATACTGCAGATAAGTTTCCAACTTCATCCCCTGCTGCGCAAGACGCTGGCTGAAATTTTGAATGTTATCCTTGGCCTTGTTTTCGAACATGACCTCAGGAATTTCCGCCTCGAGCTTTTCGGCCAGAGCCTCAATCACGGCGCTTTCAAAGTTGCGGTCCGCAGTTTCCTGCTTGCGCTTTTCGATATCCGCTTTCACGCCCTCTTTCAGCTGTGCAACGGTTTCATACTCGCCCAAATCCTTGGCAAACTCATCATCCAGCTCCGGCAACTCTTTTTTCTTCAGCTCATGTAGGAAGATTTTGAACACCACGGCCTTGCCGGCACGATTCTCTGCGCCATATTCTTCGGGGAAGCTGACATCAATATCAAAGCTGTCGCCCGCGCTGTGGCCGATAATCTGCGGCTCAAAGCCGGGAATAAACTGGCCGGAGCCCAAAGTCAGCTCATATTTTTCGCCCTTACCGCCGTCAAAAGCAGTGCCGTCCAGAAAGCCTTCAAAGTCAATCACGGCAATATCGCCGTCCTCAGCCGGGCGTTCCACCGTAATAATACGGGAATTGCGCTCGCGCATACGGTCGATTTCCGCGTTGATTTCCTCTTCATCCGCATTACCGGCTTCCTTTTCACAGGAGATGCCCTTATAGTCCGAAAGAGCCACCTCCGGCTTAACCGCAACCTTTAGGCTCAGCTCCACGCCGTCCTCGCCGATGGTGGTGATGTCAACATCGTAGGGAGACGAAACGGCCTCAATTTCGCCCTCTTTGTAAGCAGCTTCAACCGTTTCGGGGTAAATCAGTTCCAAAGCATCCTCATAGAAGGATTCTTTGCCGTAGTATCTGGTAATCATCGCGTAGGGCGCCTTGCCGCGGCGAAAGCCGGGGACGTTGTAGCGATTCTTGTTTTTCTGATACGCCTTTTGCAGCGCCTCTTTGAACGTTGCCGCGTCAATTGTAATTTCCAGGGACCAGACATTTGCCTCTGCCATGGTTTTGTTCTTTAAACTCATTTCCTTCTCCTCCTGAATTAGGGCTATATACACAAGTTAATATTTTATCAGAGTTGCTGCACAAAAGCTATACTTTTGTTTGCATTTCTCTGTTTTTACTAATTTTCCGGTACAATCCGCTCATTTGCGGTTCAGGTTCTCCAATCTTGTCCGGATTCCGGAACAAGAACCGGGCAAAAGGACAAAAAATCTGCCGAAATTAATTGAAAGCGAATTCCCTCACAAGGCCCCGTGAGCGCGTGGTAGGCGGATTGCGCGTGCAGATGGCCGTAATAGCAGCGGCGCACCCCCTCCTGCCGCAAAACCTCCAGCAGTTCCGGACAACGCTGCACTTTGCTCAAGGGTGGATAGTGCAGAAACACCACCGGCTCGCCGCCGAGCTTTTTGGCGGCTTGAATCGATAGGCGCAGTCGCCCCGCCTCCCGCAGGAGCACTTTTCGGTCAGCCGGTTCGCCGGAATCGTAGAACCAGCCGCGCGTTCCGCAGACGGCGATATCACCCACACGGCAGGCGTCATTGAACAGAATCCGCAATGTGGAAAGGCCTTGCTCGGCAAGAAAGCGGTCCAGCTTTGTTTTTGTTTCCCACCAATAGTCATGGTTGCCTTTCAACAGGAGCTTTGTGCCGGGCAACTGATTTAAAAGGTGAAAATCCTCCAGCGCCTGCTTGAGCGTCATCCCCCAGCTGACATCCCCGGCTATGACAACTGTATCCGCAGACGTTATGATTTTTTTCCAGTTTTCGGCAAGACGCAACATATAATCCTGCCAACCGGCAAACACTTCCATGCTTTTTTCGCCGGACACTGAAAGATGCGTATCCGCAATTACATACAGCGCCATACACAGTTCCTTTCATAATCCGCATTTTTTTGCCGATACTGTTAGCGGAACCCTTCATGGAGTTTCCGCATTATTTCAAGAAAACAGGAGGTAAGAGACATGCAAGAAAAAGAAATCAGAGAAATCAGCTGCAGCGCACACAACTGTAAATACCACCAGCCGGGCGATAAATGCACCGCCGGGCACATCAAGGTTGGAACCCCCACAGCAGTGCAAAACGGCGACACCCTTTGTTCTACCTTTCAAAACTGCCAGGGGCACTGCTAGTTTACTGTAACAGTTGCAGCACGGCTTGCTCCATGCTGCCCCGCGTGCAGAGCTCTTCAAATCGCACAGGCTTGCCCCGCAGCGTTTTCAGCTGCGCGGGGCAGCTTGTGCCGGTTTGTTTCTCTAAAACCGCTATCTGCTCAAATTCATCCGTTATGGGCGGCGCTTCGGGTGAAAGCGCCTGTAACACACTGCTGCCGAATTTATAGGGGTTCGCCGTGGAAACAATCACGGCCGGCGTTGTATCCCCTGTGTTCTCTTGGTATTGCGCATACACACGAAATGCCACTGCTGTGTGTGGGTCAGCCAAATATTGCTGTGTTTTAAACAGCTCGGCTATGGTCTGCTTTGTTTGTACGTCATCGCAGAAACCGCCCGCAAACAGAGCTTGCAGCCCTTTATGTAGTTCTTCCGTAACGCGGTAGCTCCCCTGCTCCGCCAGCTCACGCATCCAGGCGCTCACCTGCGGGGCATTACACCCGCCCATGTGATACAGCAAACGCTCAAGGTTGCTGGAAATCAAGATATCCATGGAAGGGGAAATTGTGGTGTAAAAGTCCCGCTTACGGTTGTAAACGCCGCTTTGAATAAACTCGGTAAGCACATTATTGGCATTGGAGGCACAAATTAACCTGTGAACCGGCAAGCCCATCTCACGGGCGTAATACGCGGCTAAAATATTGCCAAAATTGCCCGTGGGCACAACGTAGTTGACGGTATCGCCGTTTTGAATTCTGCCCGCTTTCAACATATCGCAATAACTGGAAATATAATAGACAATCTGCGGCACAAGCCGCCCCCAGTTGATGGAATTGGCGGAGGAAAACATATAATTTTCTTTCGCCAGCATTTCGCCCAGTGCAGGATTGGTAAAAATGGCTTTGACGCCGGTTTGTGCGTCGTCAAAATTACCTTGAACGGCATAGACCCCAACATTGCCGCCCTCCTGTGTCACCATCTGTAGCCTTTGCATGGGGGAAACACCCTCATTGGGGTAAAACACAAGGATTTTTGTACCGCTGACATCGCGGAAGCCCTCCAGCGCGGCCTTGCCCGTGTCGCCCGAGGTGGCGACGAGGATTATAATTTCCTTCCCCGGCGCGGCCTTGGCAGCGCTGACGGTCAACAGCTGCGGCAGCAACTGCAGCGCCATATCTTTAAACGCGCAGGTCGGCCCCTTCCAGAGCTCCAACACGCTTGTCCCATCCGCAAGCGGAACCAGCGGTGCCACACGGCTGTCAGAAAACTTGCCGTGCGCATATGCGGCACTGACGCAGCGTTCTAGCTCCTGCGGCGTAAAATCGTCCAGATAAAGAGCCAGCACAGTTTTTGCCCGTTCGATATAACTTAACTCCGCCCAAGCGGCAAGCATCTGTGCATTCATCTGCGGTATTTGTTCCGGCACAAACAGGCCGCCCTCCGCGGATATGCCCTGTGTAATTGCCTGAGACGCACTCACGCGAACGGACGCATCCCGGGTGCTTGTATATTTCATTGTGTCAACCTCCAACATAGCCTATTGGGTTATTATACATCGTTTTGCAGCCTTGTAAAATAGTTCTGCGCATTTTGGTAAAAAATCTTTTGCAGCAAAGCTATTGACAGACCGTTTTCTTTTAAATAAAAATACAAATTTCTGCTTTTTTCCGCGCTGCCGAGCTGCTCATCTATATTTGCGCCGTCGTAATCGCTGCCGATGGCAAGGATATTCTCCCCACCCAAGGCCAGCACATGTTGTATTTGGCGCAGCACTGCCGCAAAGCCGCAGTCGCTTGCGTCACCCAAAAAGTCCCGCGCAAAGCAAATGCCCATCAGGCTCTCTTTTTCTATCAGCACACGGATTTGTTCATCCCGCAGGGAACGTGCATGGGGCCAGACCGCATTTGCGTTGGAGTGACTGGCGAGCATAGGCACTCCGCTTTGCGCCACCTCATAAAAGCCCGCCTCATTCAAGTGGGACACATCCGCAGCCATGTGCAGCCTGCTCATCTCCCGCAGCACAGCTTTTCCAAAGTCCGTAAGCCCAGTTTCTCGCCCGGAAAGCGCACCACTACCCAGTTCATTCTCGCCGTTCCATGTTAAGGTAATTAGCTTTACACCATCGCGGCTCAGCTGCGCAAGCCGCTCCATTCTTCCGCCCAAAACGCTGGCGTTTTCCACCGCCAAAATTGCATGACATAGGCCGGTTTCTCGTTTTGCTCTGCCGTCCCAATCACTGCAAAGCTTTATTTTTTCTTGATTTTGCCGCAATTCTTCTAAAAAATAATCCCGCACGGCGCAATAATAGGCGAAGGCATCATCACCACGCCTTTCGTCCGGAATCCAAATGGCAAACACCTGCACCCACTCTGTAAAGCTTTTGCACTTGTCAATCGACAGCTGCAGCTCATTTTGGCAAAGAGACTGCTTTTTTCCGCAGCACTCCCCAATCGTATCGCAATGCAGGTCAAACAGTTGATACGGCTCACACATTTGCTCAATACTCACTCTCATACGCGTTTTCGATGAGGTGTAAACGTGCCTGCCTGCCGTTCGGTTCCAGAAAAACCTCCAGCACGTCATAGCGCGGCTGTAAAACTGTGGGATATTTCTCCAAATACAAGGCCGCCGTGGCATCAATGCGCCGCTGTTTTTCACGGCCCACAGCCTCCATGGGCTGTGCGATTGCGGCGGGAGCACGCGTTTTTACCTCAACAAAGCAAATATATGTGTCATCCTGCGCAATTAGGTCTATTTCACCAAAGCGGGAACGAAAATTGACGCTGACAATCTCATATCCCAGGGCACGCATATGCCGCGCGGCAAACAGCTCCCCCAGTAGTCCGTTGCGGCGTCTTTCATCCATGGCGCTTCTCCAGATTTTTCAAAAAGCTGCGCCTATGCACGGGGGAGACTCCATGCTGCGCCAGCAGTTCGTAGTGCAGTTTCGTGCCATAACCCTTATGCTTCGCAAAGGCATAGGCCGGATATTGCCCATCCAGTTCCAGCATATAGCGGTCCCGCGCGACCTTGGCCAGGATAGACGCCGCCGCAATGCTGGCGCACAGGCTATCCCCTTTTACCAAGGTTTGAGCCGGAATGCCCAGGCGCGGGTCGAGATTTCCGTCCACCAGCGCGAAATCCGCCGCCTGCTTTAGCCCACTTACAGCACGGCGCATGGCTAAAAATGTGGCCTGCAAAATATTGATTTCGTCAATCTCGGCTTCACTCGCGCTTGCGATACAAAAATCCAGCGCCTGACTCCGAATTTCGTCGAATAAAAAATCACGCTTTTTTTCACTGAGTTTTTTAGAATCATTTAAGCCATCCAGAGAAAACTCCTTCGGCAGCACCACCGCCGCCGCAAACACAGGCCCCGCCAAGGGACCGCGCCCCGCCTCATCAATGCCGCAGATATGGCGATGACCCGCCAGTGCCACCTCTTGCTCATAACTTGTATATTCCATCAGTCCAACGTAATCCTCCCTAATTTTCCCGCGCGGTATTCATCCAGCAGCATCACAGACGCACGCTCCAAATCCGCCTCGGCTCCGCTGAGGAGCATGCCGCGTTTACGCGCAATGCGTTCCAGCAGCGCAAACGGCTCATCTTGCTCAAATTCCGCGATGCGGTAGCGCTCCTGCAGACGCTCCGGATACTCCCGCTGCATCACAGCCAAAAATGCCGCCGCAATTTGGGTAATATCCAGGATATCATCTTTAATCGCTCCCAAAAAGGCCAGGCGCAGGCCAACCTGCGGATCCTCAAACTTCGGCCAAAGCACGCCGGGCGTATCCAACAGCTCAATCCCCTGCCCAATGGCAAACCAGTTGTTATGCCTTGTGACACCGGGCCTGTCCGCTACCTTAGCACGGTTCTGCCCGGCCATGCGATTGATGAAGGAGGATTTTCCCGTGTTGGGGATGCCCACAACCATCAAGCGCAGCTGTTTGCCCACCATGCCCTTCTGCTTGTTTTTTTCAATCAGTTCCCCCAGCACCTCATGCACCAGAGGATGAAACGCTTTCAGCCCCTTGCCGCTGCGGCAATCCACCGCGAGGGTATAACTCCCCTCTCTGCGTAGCTCGGCCATGCGCCTTTGCGTGGCAGCCTCATCCGCCAAATCGCATTTATTGAGCAGCACAATGCGGGGCTTTGCACCCACAAGCTCGCTCAGCTCCGGGTTACGGCTGCTACACGTTGCGCGGGCATCCAACAGCTCCACTACAGCGTCCGTAAGGGGCAGCTGCTCGCGCATCAAGCGGCGCGTTTTCGCCATATGTCCCGGAAACCATTGTATGTTCGGCATATCCTGCATCAGGCACCCTCCTTTATTTAGAACAGCGAACGAAAACAGCCAAAGTGCCGCCCTCATTCGCTGAATCATTTCCATATATTGCACTATTATTTAGACGATTGATATACATCCCAATCCGGCCCAACGCGCAGCAGCACCTTACCCAAGAGGAACTTCTCCGGCACGCAGCCGATGCTGGAATCGCGGCTGTCAGAAGAGTTGTTGCGGTTATCACCCAGGACGAACACACAGTCCTGCGGAACCGTGAGCGGAAATTCCACATCAAAACTGCGGTGTGTCAGCTCCGCGATATAGGGTTCTTTCAACTTTTCACCGTCCACGGTGATTTCACCTGAGTCAAAATTGATATCCACGGTTTGCCCCTCGGTCGCAATGACACGTTTCACAAGGGGATTTTCCAAATCCGGCTTCACGATAATCACAATATCCTTATACTGCGGCGCACGCATGAAGGCCGTTACAATCAGGCTCTGCCCCTCATAGAGCGTGGGCTGCATAGATTTTTGCATTACGCCCACCAAGCGAAACGCAAAGGTGAACACCAGCATAACAATTGTAATGGCGGAGACCAGGATGGACATTGCCTCATACAGGTTTCGTACCAGAAACGGCGCTTTATTCTCCGGCTGTTCCTGTGTTGTTTGTTCCGCGAGCATATCTTTTTCCTGCAAATCCAAGGCGAACGCCCTCCTTAGCTTAATTTGGTATAGGACGGGAACAGACGCAGCAGCGCTTTGCCCAACACATAGCGCTCATCCACCATGCCAACCCGGGGATGGCGGCTATCTGAGGAGTTGTTGCGATTGTCGCCCATGACGAAGAGATAGCCCTCCGGAACGGTTTTGGGGTAGCTCTGGCCATACAAGTGAGATTTTGCAATCGGTTCCATGATATACGGCTCGTTCACAACCCTTCCATTGACTGTGACCGTCTGCTTTTCTGCATCAATATCTACCACATCACCGCCCACCCCTATGACGCGCTTAATGAGCGGCTCCTGCTTAAAACTTGGCTGAACTACAACAACGATATCACCCAGCTTGGGCTTCTCTCTGCCGGCGGAAAGCACGAGCCAGTCGTTATCGTGCAAGGTGGGTTCCATAGAGGGACCCTCCACGCCCACGATACGAAATAGAAAGGTAAACAACAAAAAGATAATAATAATCGCCGTTTTGACGGAATCCAAAATATCATAGGAGAGGTTCCAAAGCTTTTTATAGCGCGTATCCTCCTGCAGGGGGAGCGCACCTACCACAAACCAATATTCTTCTGTTCTGCGCGCTGCTATTTCCATAACCCTACCTGCTGCCCTATGTATGATTGAAATCGGGCAGAGATATGCGCCCTTTCGGCACCTATCTCCCACCCGATGCGGCCTGCTTTGATTCGGTTAGCGCAGCTGCTCTTTTACCTTGGCGGCCTTGCCGACGCGGTCTCTGAGATAATACAGCTTGCTTCTTCTGATTTTACCATAGCGGACATTCTCCACCTTAACCACGTTGGGGGAATGCAACGGAAACACACGTTCCACACCTACACCGTAAGAAAGGCGGCGCACTGTAAAGGTTTCAGAAATACCGGAATTATTTTTGGCGATAACGATGCCCTCAAAAACTTGAACTCTCTCTCTCTCGCCTTCCCGGATTTTGACATGCACTTTCACCGTGCTGCCGATATGAACCTTTGGCACCTCTGCCTTCATGGAATCCTGCTCAATAAGTTTCAATGCGTCCAATTTGTTTTTCCTCCAATTTTTATCAGACATTCATATCCGCAGAACACGAACAGAGGAATACCCGCTTTAATGTTGCAAGACCGCTGATTGCAGCGAATTTTGCGGCATTAACCCCCGTCTTTTGCATGACGGTAAACAAATGCTAAAATATATTAGCACAAACGGCGCAGGGATGCAAGTGTTTTTTACTTTTTATTTGTCCCATTCTGCTGACCAAGCTCTTCCTCACTCAGCTCCTCTAAAATATCATCTAACGCCTCCAAGTTGCGTGAGGCATCCTCCCCCAGCGCGGGATAGCCGAAAAACAAGCGTCCCACACGGCTGCGTTTGATGTGCAGCAGAAGGTTCACCTTCAGCTGCCCTTCTTTTTGCCCGCGGTAGGCCCCGCCGCGCCACTTGGCCATGCGCTCACGCAGATTGGCGGAATACTGGGAAATATCGTCATAATTCATACGAATTTCGTCTGTATAATCCTGCACTTTTGCCCGCAGAGTGTGTAGCTTATCCATTAATTTTTTAACGTCCATGGCGGCGTAAATGGCATTGACGACATCCGCCGTGAAAATCAGCAGAATTACACCCAGCAACACATAAATGGTTTGCATCGGAATATAGGCAACCAAATCCGCAACAAGTGGATGCACCAGATACATAAACAGAAGTGCACCCAGGCCCCAATACATCGTATGACCCAGGCAGATGCGCCCCTGGATGTTAAACGGTTTTTCAGAATAATCCCACCAGCGGGCGTGAAACAGCTTTTCCATAAGCAGGCTGGTGATGAATTCCACCACATCGCACAGCACCATGCCCGCAAGGACAACCAGAAGCGGGGTGATTTTTAGCTGATAACCAAACAGTGGCAATAAAATGGCCTTTTCTTTGAGCGGTGTGAGTATCACGGCCATAGTGATGGCACCCGTGCCATAAATGGGGCAGAGCGGACCGGTTAAAAAGCCGCGGTTAATCCACTTTTTTGCCGGAATCGAGCAATATATAGATTCCACCAGCCAACCGACCGAGCTATACAAGAAAAAATAAAATATAATTAAGGCAACATTCTGCATATTCAGGATTCACCTCCGGCTTGGTACAGCACAGCCGTGTTTTGATGCTGCGGATTCTGCAGAGCCAGCAAGGCAATCCCCTCCGGCTGCGAAAACTCCCGTTCCAGCCTTGCGTAAAAACGGTCATGAAATTTTTTATTGAAGGAAATGACACATTCATAAAAGGCGCAGTATTTATCCGCCAGTGTCACTGCCAGCCCCTCCTTATAACGCGGGGGAATCGGCGTGAGCGGCCACATATGGCGCAAAATTGCATCCGCCGTGCGTTTATCCACAGGGCCAAGCAATTCCCGCGTATTTTTTAACGAAAATCCCGGGTGATAAATACCGTGCAGACGGTGGCTGGGGTCTTTCACGCGCCAGTCATAATAATATAAGTCGTGCAAAACGCCCGCCCTTGCGGTTAAGCGTGCATCCGCTCCTATGCGCAGGGCAATGCGGTAGCTCATATAGGATACGCACAGTATATGCTGCAGGCGGTTGATTTCAAAATGCTGCTCAAACTGCGCAAGCGAACGCAGCTGCTCCCGTTCCAGCAAATCGGCAACGCAGGCAAAATAACCCGGCTGCCCCTGCGGCGAGAGCCGAAAGGACTGTAAAAAGGTGTGAAACAAGCGGCTGTCGCCCATAGAATAACCTCTCTCGAATACAATTTTAATAGTATACGGCAAATGAATGGACTTCCTGTGAATAAATTTTTAAATTCCGTACTCTGTTAAAAATGTCTGGAGGCTTTCCGCATTCTGTTTCAGCTCCGCAAGGAAACGGGAGGCTGGGGCGCCATCCACCGCCCTGTGGTCGTAGGTCAAGGAAAGTGCCATCGCCTGATAGGGCTTCAGCACCCCGTTCTCCACTTTAACCTGTGTCGTAATGGTGTTCACGCCCAAAATCCCCGTTTGCGGTGTGTTTAAAATGGGGGTAAAGCTTTCAATGCCAAAGCTGCCCAAGTTGGAAAGCGTGAAGGTGCCGCCCGCAAGATGCTCAGGCTTTGCCTCCCCTTTGCGGCAAATATCAGCAAGTTCCCGTACCTGCGCCGAGATTTCTTCCGGGCTCAGTGTATCGGCGTGAAACAGCGTGGGCACAAACAGACCGCGCTCGGTATCCACCGCCACGCCCAGATGCACACCCTCAAACGTGCGCAGCATATCGCCGGGGAGCAAATGCGCATTCAGGGCGCGGTGCTCCGGCTTTTTCAGTGTCTGCGCGAGCACAAAAACGATGAGGTCATTGATGCTCACCGTGCTGCCCCGCTCCTTGTATTGCTTGCGCAGGGCAAGCAGCTGCGTTGCGTCAAAGCTCAGGGTATGCGTCAGCTGGGCTGTATTTTGCAGGGAGGCGAGCATCTGTTTTGCAATGGTACGGCGGATCGTGGACATTTTTTCATCCGTATAATCCTCCGTCACCGCCTGAGGCAAAGCGCTCTGCTGCGCAATATCCGCCACGCAAAAACGCCCGCCAAGCCCCGTGCCCGTGCCGCCCTCATACTGCTGCGCGGCGGCGGCGGTGGCTGCATTGCCCCTGGCCATAGCGGCATACACATCCCGTTCCACGATGCGGTTTTCCGGCCCCGTGGGCGGGATAACGCGCAAATTCACAGCATTTTTTTCCGCCAGAATTCGTGCACGCGGTGAAACGGCTAGATGCCCGCCCTGCACCGCTTGAGCAAGCGGAGCAGCTTGCGCCGGCATCTGCGGCAGGGGAGCAAGGGGCGCCGCCTGCACCGGCAATACCTGCGTTTGCGCCACCTGTATCGCCTTTTGCGGCGCAAGTCCACTCACATCCTCGCCCGCAGCGCCAATGGCACAGACAGCCGTCATTACGGGGATGTCATCCCCTTCCTCAAAAAAATGAGCAAGCAGAACGCCGTCACAGGGAGCCCGCTCCTCCAGGGTAGATTTATCCGTTTCGTAACTAAACAGCAAGTCCCCTGCCTGCACCGGCTGGCCGACTTGCTTATGCCATTCGGTGAGCACACAACTCTCCACGGTAATGCCGACATTGGGCATTAAAACTGCAGTTGCCAAGTGTTAGTCCTCCTCGTTCTTCCATTCTTTTAAGTGTATACTATTATTGCCGTGAAAGTCAAGAATCGCATGGCAGCTTGGGCAAAAAAATCTTGCTTCCACAGAACAAAAGCTGACTTCTTTAATCAAATTGCATAAAAATACATAAATAAGACAAACAGGATGAATAATATGCACAATTTTCCCATTATTGCCCTTATTTTTCTAATTCGGAATAATATACGCTTGGAAAATGGTATACTAAATCAAATAAAAATGAAAAAGGAGCCTAACGGTGATTCGAGTGTTTATCGACGGCGCGGAAGGGACGACGGGGCTGCGGATATTTGACCGCCTGTCCGCCCGCACGGATCTGGAATTGATTCGGCTGGAGGAGAGCCGGCGCAAAGACAGCGCGGCACGGCGCGAGGCACACGCAGCCGCGGACATCAGCTTTTTATGCCTGCCGGATGAGGCCGCAAAAGAAACAATAGCCTTGGTTGAGGGCTGCAATACCCGTATAATTGACGCCTCCACCGCTCACCGCACGGCACCGGGCTGGTGCTACGGCCTGCCGGAGCTTTCCGCAGGGCACGCGAACGCCCTGCAAGACGCGTGTTTTGTCGCCGTTCCGGGCTGCCACGCCAGCGGTTTCATTGCGCTTTGCTATCCGTTGATTCAAGCCGGGTTACTCTCTAAAGAGGCTCTGCTCTCCTGCTTTTCCGTCACGGGCTACAGCGGCGGCGGCAAAAAAATGATTGCACAGTATGAGGACAAGGGCAGGCACACGGACTATGACAGCCCACGCCAATATGCCCTGGGGCAAAGTCATAAGCACTTGAACGAAATGCGCTGTGTGACAGGTCTCCGGTTTGAACCGCATTTCTCCCCCATTGTCGCGGATTATTACTGCGGCATGGCCGTGAGCATCCCGCTGCACGGGCGGCAGCTGGAAAAGCGCATGACCCGCGCAGATTTGCAAGTCTTCTACCGAGATTATTATGCACAAAAGCCGCTGCTGCGTGTGTTAGATGTAAACGACGCGGCGCAGGACGGATTTCTTGCGGCGAACCCGCTCGCGGGGAAGGACAGCATGCAGCTGCTCATTGCGGGGAACGATGAGAGAATTACGCTTTTGGCTCGGTATGACAACCTGGGCAAGGGTGCCTCCGGCGCAGCGATACAATGCATGAACCGCATGCTGGGGCTGGACGAAACATTGGGATTAGAGATTGAATAAGGGTGGAACCATCATGACAGAATTCATACAGGGCGGCGTGTGCGCCGCACAGGGCTTCCGAGCCTCCGGCGTGCATTGCGGCATCCGGAAAAATAAGACAAAAAAAGACCTTGCCCTCATCGTCAGCGATTGCCGGGCAAGCGCGGCGGCGGTGTATACCCAAAACCTAGTGAAGGGTGCCCCCCTGCTGGTGACGATGCAAAATGTAGCGGACGGCTACGCGCAGGCAGTGATTTGCAACAGCGGCAACGCCAATACCTGCAACGCAGGCGGCCAGGCGCTTGCGCTGGAGATGTGTACCCTCGTGCAGGAGCATACCGGCGTTGCGGCGAGTGATGTGATTGTGGCGTCCACCGGCGTCATCGGGCAGCCGTTGAACCTGGCACCCATTGCGGCCGGTATGCCGGCGCTGGCGGATGGCCTCTCCCGCGACGGCACCGCGGCGGCGCTTGCCATTATGACGACCGATACGGTAGAAAAAGAAGTTGCCGTGGCTTTTACCGCCGCAGGCAAACGCTGCAGCCTGGGCGGCATCGCCAAGGGTTCCGGCATGATACACCCCAATATGGCAACCATGCTCTGTTTCCTCACCACGGACGCAGCCATCTCCCCCGCCATGCTGCAGCAGGCGCTTTCCACCGTGGTACCGGAGAGCTTCAATATGATGAGCGTGGACGGAGACACCTCCACCAATGATATGGTGACGGTTCTCGCCAACGGCAGGGCGGGCAATGCGGAAATTGCCACAGAAGACGCGGATTATGCCGTGTTTCTTGAAGCGCTGCGCACTGTCTGCATTGCACTCTGCCGCAAACTCGCGGCGGACGGCGAGGGAGCGACCAAACTGCTGGAATGCACCGTAGGCGGTGCGGCGGATATCCCAACCGCACGCGCAGCGGCAAGGGCTGTTATCAGCTCCAGTTTAGTGAAATCCGCTATGTTCGGCGCGGACGCAAACTGCGGCCGAGTGCTTTGCGCCATTGGCTACGGCACAACAACCGTCGATGTAAATCGGATTGATGTCACGCTGCGCAGCGCAAAGGGAGAAATTTTAGTCTGCGAAAACGGCTGTGGGCTGGCATTTGACGAAGAAAAGGCAAAAGCGATTTTGCTGGAAAAAGAGATTCAAATTGCCGTAGATTTACACAGCGGCAGCGCCGCCGCCACGGCCTGGGGCTGTGATTTAACCTATGATTATGTGAAAATAAACGGGGACTACCGCACTTGAGTTTTAAGGAGGTAACAGGCATGCAAATTGACAACACACAGCGGGCGGAGCTTTTAGCAAAAGCCCTGCCCTACATTCAAAAATACACCAACAAAATTATCGTTATCAAATACGGCGGCAACGCCATGCTCAACGAGGAGCTGAAGCAGGCCGTTATGGGGGATTTAACCCTCCTCTCCTGCATCGGTATCCGCGTGGTGCTGGTGCATGGCGGCGGCCCGGAAATTACGGATTTGATGACACGTGTGGGCAAAAAAAGCGAATTCATCGATGGGCTGCGTGTGACGGATAAGGAAAGCGCGGAGTTGGTGCAGATGGTGCTCGCGGGCAAAACAAACAAGGATTTGGTGAACCTGATTCAGTGCTCAGGCGGCCGTGCCATTGGCATTTGCGGCATTGACGGCGGCATGATTCAAGCAAAACAAGTGGACGAGCGCCTTGGCTTTGTGGGCGAGGTGACAAACGTAAACCCGCAGCCCATTCTGGATTTATTGAACGCGGGTTATATCCCAGTCGTCTCCACCGTTGGCTGCGATAAGGAAGGCAATGTCTACAACATCAATGCAGACACGGCGGCGGCAAAAATTGCCGGAGCGCTGCGCGCGGAGAGCTTAATTTTAATGACAGACATCAAGGGTATTTTGCGCGACCCACAGGACGAGGGCAGCATGTATCAGGAGCTGACCATCAGCCAGGCCAACCAGCTCATTCGCGAGGGTGTGATTTCCGGCGGCATGATACCCAAAACTCACTGCTGCACGGACGCCATCCGCCGCGGTGTAGAACGCGTGTTTATCATTGACGGGCGCGTGCCGCACTCCATACTCATGGAGGTTTTAACAGACGAGGGCATCGGAACGATGTTTAAATAGGGTAGCAGGATAGAAGGGAGAAAACCCATGGATATCCGGGAACTGGACAGGGAATATATCGCCAACACGTATGCGCGCAATGACGCGCTGTTCCTGCGCGGCGAGGGCGCCCTGCTTTGGGACGAAAACGGGCGGGAATATATTGACCTGGGCGGCGGCATCGCCGTGAATACCTTTGGCATTGCGGACAAGGCTTGGGCGGATGCCGTAAGCGCACAGCTTAACAGCCTGCAGCATATCTCCAACCTCTATTACACCGAGCCGCAGGCCAGGCTCGCACAGCTGCTGTGCGAAAAAACCGGGATGCGGCGCGTGTTTTTTTGCAATTCCGGCGCGGAGGCGAACGAGGGCGCAATCAAGGCGGCGCGTAAATACGCCAGCGATAGCTATGGCGGCACGCGGCAGACCATCGTAACACTCAAGCACAGCTTCCACGGCAGAACAATCACCACCCTCTCCGCCACAGGGCAGGAGCAATTTCACCAGCATTTCCATCCCTTCACGGGCGGTTTCACGCATGTGGAGCCGAACGACTTTGCCGCGCTGGAACAAGCGCTGGACGAGGGCAGCTGCTGCGCACTGATGATGGAGCTGATTCAGGGCGAGGGCGGCCTGCTGGTTCTGGAGAAGGAGTATGTACAAAGGGCAGCTGCCCTTGCACAGGAGCGCGGCATGCTGCTGATTATCGACGAGGTGCAAACCGGCAACGGGCGGACGGGCAAACTGTATTGCTATGAACACTACGGCATACAGCCGGACATTGTTTCCACAGCCAAGGGTCTTGCGGGCGGTCTGCCCTTCGGCGCGGTTCTGCTGGGCGAGAAGGTGAAGGACACCCTTTCTGCCGGAACGCACGGCTCCACCTTTGGCGGTAACCCCGTCTGCGCGGCGGGAGCCTATTCGATCCTCACGCGCCTAGACGATGCCCTGCTCGCGCAGGTGACGCGCAAAGGGGCGTTGATTCGGGAAACCCTGGCGGGCTGCAAGGGCGTGGAGCAGTTCTGCGGTATGGGGATGATGTGCGGTGTAAAACCGGCCGGGGCCGCAGCCGAAATTGTGGCGGAATGCCTTACGCAGGGCTTGGTTGTTTTGACTGCGAAGGATAAGGTGCGCCTGCTGCCTCCACTGAATATTGACGATAGCACACTGCAAAAGGGGCTTTCTATTTTATGCAGTGTTCTGGAAAGGCATGGATGATATATGGACAGGTTTGATATCATGATTATCGGCGGCGGGCCCGCCGGGTATAACGCGGCGGAACGCGCCGCAGCGGCAGGGATGAACACCCTGCTGTTTGAGCAACGTGCCCTCGGCGGCGTTTGCCTGAACGAGGGCTGTGTGCCCTCCAAAACCTTTTTACACAGCGCTAAGGTGCTGGATCACGCGAAGAACGGCGCGGCCTACGGCGTTACGGCGGAAAACGTTTCGCTCGACCAGGCGCAGGTGCTCACGCGCAAGGATAAAATCGTCCGTTCCCTCACGGCGGGGATAGCCGCAAAGCTGCGCAAGGCGGGCGTTACCGTAGTAAGCGAACGTGCGCAAATACTGGGGAAGGATGAGCGGGGCTTCAGTGTGAGAGCGGGTGAAACAGAATATCTCGCACGCTTTTTGCTGCTGGCCACCGGCTCCTCTTCTTTTGCGCCGCCCATACCCGGCCTTTCCGAGGGGCTCGCCTCCGGTTTTGTGCTAACCAACAAAGAGATTTTGGAACTGCGCGAAATTCCGGCGGAGCTGGTCGTAATCGGCGGCGGCACCATTGGCCTTGAAATGGCTAACTATTTTCACTGCGCGGGCAGCCATGTCACGATAATCGAACAGCTTGGGCAAATCGGCGGCAGCATGGACGGGGAGCTTGCGGAAATTTTACAAAAGAATTTCACCAAGCGCGGCATAGAAATCCGCCTTTTGAGCACGGTGACAGAAATTGAGCAGGGTGCCGTTCTCTACCGCACCCAGAGCGGCACAGTCAACCGCGCCCCCGCCACAAAAATACTGCTTGCGGCAGGGCGCAAGCCGAACTTGACGGGCTTTGGCCTGGAAAACCTGCACGTTTACACCCAAAAAGGCGCTGTTGTCACAGACGCGCAGATGCGCACCAATGTGCCGGATTTATTTGCCGCCGGCGACGTCAACGGCAAGTATATGCTCGCGCATGTCGCCTACCGCGAGGGTGAGGTGGCTGTCAACACCATGCTGGGCAAGCAGGATACCATGCGTTACAGTGCCGTGCCGCAAATCACTTACACCAATCCGGAGCTTGCCAGCGTCGGCGAGAGCGAGGAGAGCGCAAAGAAAAAAGGCATCCCGTTTACCGTGCGCAAGCTCTCCATGCGTTACAGCGGCCGTTATCTGGCGGAGAACGAGGGCGGGGACGGTATCATGAAACTGCTGCTTGACCCGCGCTATGACCGCGTCATCGGCGTTCACATGCTGGCTAACAGTGCAAGTGAGAGCATCTACGGCGCAGGACTGATGATAGAAACCGAGCTTTCCGTTAAGGCACTGCAGGAGCTGATATTCCCGCACCCGACGGTTTGTGAAGTGATACGCGAAGCGTTGTTTGAAGAATAGGAGAAAAAGCCATGCCAAAATCCCAACACGTCAATCCGCAGGAACAGTTTGCGGCGCGCACCATCAGCCTTGCGGATATTCCTGTGAACCAATACAATAAAACAGTTGCCGATGAACGCGGTAATTTCAGCAAAGAGGAGCTCATCGGCATCTACGCCGATATGGCGGCCATCCGCGAGTTTGAGTCCATGCTGCTGCAAATCAAACAGCAGGGCAACTACGCCGGAAAGGAGTTCACCTACCCCGGCCCCGCCCACCTTGCCATCGGCGAGGAGGCCACGGCTGTGGGGCAGGCATTCACCCTGGGGGTGGAGGACTTCATTTTCGGCACCCACCGCAGCCATCACGAGGTGATTGCCAAGGCGTTTTCCGCCATCCGCAAGCTTTCGGACCGCAGGCTGCTGCGCATTATGGAGGAATATAACGAAGGGCGAAATTATGCCGTAATTCAAGCACACAGCGCCGGAAAAACCGTGCAGGAGCAGGCAAAGGATTTCTTTATTTTCGGCCTGGCCTGTGAGCTGTTTGCCAAGGACATGGGCTTTGCACGCGGTCTGGGCGGCTCTATGCATGCCTTTTTCCTGCCGTTCGGCATCTTCCCGAACAATGCCATTGTGGGCGGCTCCGCCCCGATTGCCACGGGCGTTGCGCTGTATAAAAAATGCAACAAAAAGCCGGGCATCGTGGTGGCCAACGCAGGCGACGGCGCGGCGGCACGGGGCCCTGTTTATGAAGCCATGACCTTTGCCTCCATGGATCAATACTATGAGCTGTGGGAAAAGGATTACGCAGGCGGCCTGCCCATTATTTATAATTTCAACAACAACCATTACGGCATGGGCGGCCAAACCCGGGGGGAAACCATGGGTTATGGCGACCTTGCCCGCCTTGGCTGCATCACACCCAGCCAGATGCACACCGAGCGCGTCAACGGCTGGAACCCACTCGCCGTGATAGATGCCTACCGCCGCAAGCGCACCCTCTTAGAGCAGGGCAAGGGACCCGTGCTGCTGGACGTTGTGACCTACCGTTTTTCCGGCCACTCCACCTCGGACGCCAGCAGCTACCGTGAAAAGGAAGAAATCACAGCCTGGGAGAAGTTTGACCCGTTGGAGGTCTACCCCGAGCAGTTGATTGCCGCCGGCATTGCCACGCAGGAGCAGCTGGATGCTGTAAAGGCACAGGCCATTACACGCAATCAAGCCATGTTTCTGCTCGCTTCGGATTTAGACAGAGCGCCTTACACCGATTATGCCAAAAACCCCTATTTTCTTGAGGATGTTATGTATTCCAACGGCCATATCCCCAGCATGGACGATTGGGACTGCGAAACCCTGCAGCCGCTGGAGGAGAATGACCGTGTCAAGCGCATTGCCCGCACCGCCCGTTATGCCTATGACGAGCAGGGCAATCCCCTGCCGAAATCTAAAATATACAATCTGCGCGACGGCCTGTTTGAGGCAATTGCGCATAAGTACTATGAGGACCCCACCCTCATCAGCTACGGCGAGGATGTGCGCGATTGGGGCGGCGCCTTCGCGGTCTACCGCGGTTTAACGGAGGCTCTGCCCTATCACAGGCTGTTCAACGCCCCCATTGCGGAATCCGCCATTGTCGGCTCCGCCGTGGGTTATGCCCTGGCGGGCGGGCGCGTAATTGCCGAACTGATGTATTGTGATTTCATCGTCTGCTCCGGCGACGAGGTGTTTAACCAAATGGCCAAATGGCAGGCCATGAGCGCGGGAGCGCTGCAAATGCCGTTGGTGCTGCGCGTTTCTGTCGGTTCCAAATACGGCGCCCAGCACTCTCAGGACTGGACGAGTATCTGCGCCCACGTCCCCGGGCTGAAAGTGGTCTACCCCGTTACGCCGTATGACGCCAAGGGGCTGATGACCACCGCGCTGAACGGCACCGACCCCGTCGTATTTTTTGAGAGTCAGAAGCTCTATGACATCGGCGAGCAGTTTGTGGAAACAGGTGTGCCGCAGGAGGATTATGAGCTGGAATTCGGCGAACCCGCCGTGCGCACCACAGGCTGCGATGTGACCATTTTAACCATAGGTGCAACACTTTACACCGCGCTGGATGCCGCAAAGCTCTTACAAGAGCAGTATGGCGTGAGCTGCGAGGTGATTGATGCGCGCAGCATCGTACCCTTCCGCTATGAAAAAGTGTTGGAATCGGTAAAAAAGACCGGGCGTATTCTGCTGGCAAGCGATGCCTGCGCGCGCGGGAGTATACTGAACGACATGGCACAAAACATCACGCAGCTGGCCTTTGATTATTTGGATGCGCCGCCCGTGGTCGTTGGAGCGCAAAACTGGATTACCCCTGCATATGAATACGACAAAGAATTCTTCCCGCAGCCCTCCTGGATTTTGGACGCGATTCATGAAAAGCTGCTGCCACTGCCCGGCTATGCGGCGCAAAAAAGCTATGCAAGCGCGGAGCTCTTGCGTAAGAGCGCAAAAGGTGTATAATACCAATATCCAAAGAAAGCGTAGATAAAAAATCTACGAAAAAGCCATACAGAAAAGCTTTTCCTTGATTTTTTATGACGCTTTCTAATGGAGATTGGTATAATAGCAATGAAACCACGCCCATTATGATTCATAGCGAGGAGACATACTCATATGAAAAGGCAACAAGCGGGCTTTACCCTCTCCGCAAAAATCACCCTAATCACGCTGGCTATGGTGATGCTGGTCACATTGCTGACCGGCAGCTCCGGCTATGTGCTGTATCGCCGTGATTCCATTGACGCAAACAGCGCACGCGCTCTCTCCATTGCGCAAAGCTGCGCAGCGAGCATCGACCCTGTGCAGTACAAACAGATTATGGCGTCCGGTGAAAAAAACGCCTATTGGCACAGCTTGAAGCTCATTTTTGACAAGGCACGGGCAAAGACAGCTGTGGCATACCTCTATGTTTTAGATTCCCATTCTGATAAAAACGTTACTTATTTCTTGGAGGGCAATATTCCCAGCGATACGCAACGGTCGGACTTGTTCAGCAAAGAGGACATCAGCGTTTACCCGCAGGCGTTTTTTGACGCAGTTGAGACGGCGCAGGAACAAAAAACTGACATTTATGATTCCGAGGCTTATGGGCATCTCGTCTCCGGTTTTGCGCCTGTTTTAGACGCCGACGGAAACGTGGTTGCCGTGGTTGGCGCAGACCTGGATATGAACAGCGTGCTGGCCGCCTCACGCAACTTTTTATTACTGAATTTCGCTGTCTCTTTTGTATTCTTGGTGCTTTTCGCCCTGTTTACGGTTTTTTACGTCCGCCGCTTTATCGGTAAACCCATTCGCAGCATTACCCGCGCGGCACAGCAACTCTCTGTCGGCGATTCCGATATTGTGCTGACGACCCATTCGCATGACGAAATCGGCCAACTGGCGGACGCATTCCGCGAAATGGCACAGAGCCAGAAGACACAGGTACAGGCGCTGGAACTGCTTGCGGACGGCAACCTGGGCTTTACCGTGAAGCTGCGCAGTGAAATCGACACCATGGGACTTGCCATGCAAAAAATACAAGCGCAGCTTGGCGCATTGGTTACAGAAATCCGCACTGCCACACAGCAGGTTTCTCAAGGCTCTGTGCAAATTGCGGGCGGTGCACGCACCCTGGCACAGGGAACCTCCTCCCAGGCGGCCGCTGTGACGGAGCTTTCCGCCTCCATCATGCAAGTTGCGGCCAAAACCAGAGAAACGGCTCATATGACCCAGCGCGCGGCGGAGCTGAGCGCAATGATTCAAGACAGCGCCGCGCAAAGCTCGGAGCACATGGAGCAGATGATGACCGCTGTGAAACAAATTCAAAACGCCAGCAAGGCGATTAACAAGGTCATCAAGCTCATTGACGGCATCGCCTTCCAAACCAATATTTTAGCCCTCAATGCCGCCGTAGAGGCCTCACGCGCGGGGCAATTCGGCAAGGGCTTTTCCGTAGTGGCGCAGGAGGTGCGCTCCCTCTCAGAGCGCAGCGCAGCAGCCGCAAAGGAATCCGACGCTATGATTGCAGATTCCATTGCCAAAGCCACCCTCGGCGCAAAAATCGCCAATGAAACCGCGGACAGCCTGGCCGGTATTATGGCCGGTGTCATGGAAAGCGGTGACATTGCGGAGGAAATCGCAAAATCCACCCGGGAACAGTCCTTAGCCATTGAGCAAATCAACCTGGGCATTGCCCAAGTGGCTCAGGTGGTGCAGCAAAACAGCATGACCGCCGATAAATCTTCCACCGCAAGTGAAGAAATGAATCGGCAGGCTCAACAGCTGCAAGATTTAGTATCCCGTTTTCAAACAGAAATTTGATTGTTCCGTTATCTCTACCCCAGCCGTTCCCGCAGCTGCTCGTACCATTCCACTACTTTAAAGCGCGGCTCAAAGCGGGGGTTGTGCTCCGCGATGTCGTAACCGTTTTCGTCAAAATAGGCATCGTATCCACCATCCTCCTGCTGCGCGGCGGGCAGGCACAGGGGCGGGAACATGATACACCACCAGTTTTTCCCTTCCCCCGCGCCGATGATAACCTTCAGCGCGGTGTAATCCCCGGCGGGCAACGTGATATCCCCATAACTGCGGGTGGCAAAGTATTCCTTGGCTACATAGATGTCAACCGGGTAGTCCTTGCCGTTTTTTTCAATCACGTTTCGCGCGGCCAAGGTGAGCGTATCCAGCTGTGTTTCCAGCCTCTCCTGCGCGGTTTCTACAGTGGTTTCACCGTCAAACAAGCCCGCGCCTGCCTGCAGAACGGCATCGCGCACCTGCAGCTTCAACTCTTGATCTGCCTGGGAATCCGAATGCGCGAGCACATGCAGGCGCAGTACATTGCCACGCAGCTGCTCACTCTTAACGGCAAAGCCAGCCACGCTGGCCGCGCAGCTAAACAACAGTGCGAGCGCAAGCGCAAGCTCCAGTTTTTTGTATTGTTTTAACAGTTGTAACATAAAAAATACGTTCCTTTCCGGTTATACCAATCTCCATTAGAAAGCATCATTATCTACGCTTTCTTTGGATATTGGTATTATACTCGGAGTATGGAACGTTTTTTTTGTTTTATTCCAGTTTTTTTCTGCTGCGGCAGTTTGCGGATAGATTCATAGCGTCAACACGGTATGCAGCAATGCAGCCGTATCACTGACAATAATCTGCGCCCCTGCTTGCTGTAGGGTCTCTTTGTTGCGAAAACCCCAATCGACTGCTATCAAACGCAGCCCGGCGTTTTGCGCTGTGGCTGCGTCCACCTCCGAATCGCCGACATAGACCGTCTCTTTGGCAGTTACGCCCAAGCTGTTCAGGATGACGAAGGCGCCGTCCGGGGCGGGCTTTTGCGCCATATCCGGCCTTGCGCCGAGCGCAACATCCAATTGCGGGAACCAACGGGAACACAGCGCCTTGACCGGGGCGTCATTTTTGTTGGACAGCACGGCCGTTCGTATGCTGCGCCGCCGCAACTCATCGAGCAGCTTCGGAACGCCGGGGTAGGGCACGGTTTTATCCTGCATATGCGCGTTGTAGTAGGGCAAAAAAACCGCAAGCGCCTCATCTGTGCGTTCCTGCTGCGAAATCGGCAACGCCTGCCGGAGCAGGCACCGGATACCGTTGCCGACATAGGCGCGGGTCTGCTCCCTTGTAATTTCCGGCAGGGAGAGCGTGCGCAGGGTATGGTTTACGGCGTCATGCAAATCTGCCAGGGTATCCAGCAGTGTTCCGTCCAGGTCAAATATCACGGCCTTGCAGGGCATTTCTTTTTTCTCCTACTTTTTCTTTTTTCCGAAAATGC
>JAVBPP010000003.1:0-17319 GCA_031549535.1 Oscillospiraceae bacterium | reverse complement strand
TAAGAACTTGACCTGTGGTGCCGCCGGCGGGAAGGCCGATGCCGGGGTCGCCTTTCGGGCCGGGCGTTCCGGGCAATCCCTGAGCACCCTGTGCACCCGGCTCACCGGCGTCCCCCTTGTCTCCCTTGGCTCCTGCCGGGCCGGCTGCGCCGGGAACGCCTTGGATGCCCTGCGCGCCGGTATCGCCTTTCGCGCCCGGGGCACCCTGTGCGCCCGGGTCGCCTTTCTCACCCTTTACGCCCGACATGCCTTGCTCGCCGCGCGCTCCGGCGGGACCTTGCAGCCCGGTATCACCCTTGGGGCCGGGGCTGCCTGGAATGCCCGGGTCGCCTTTCTCGCCTTTCCCTCCTTGGGGTCCGGTAATGTTACGGGCGGGGGGATTCGGCAGGCCGTTTTCGTTGCTCCAATGCAGCGTGCCGTCCGCGTCCAACTGCGGCGTAAAGGTTGCACCGTTTTGCAATCCCAATTGGGCGGTCGTACAAGTTACATCCAGCGTTACACCATTGATGGCGGGCTTATTCTTTAGCTGACGGTAGTCAAATTCCAACAACTCAATATCGCGCATTTTGTGAATCGCCGCCTGCAGGCCGGGCAAAAAGCCGCAGGCGTCATCCAACAACTCGCTTGACCCGGCCAGAGAGGGCTTGAATTGCAGGGCAAACACCTCGGACTTTGTGACCTCAACCGTTTCATCCCCCTCCAGGCGGTGCGCCTGCACCTGCACGCGCAGCTGCCCCGTTGCGGTCAAGGCGTTGGAAAGCGGGCAATACAGCACATTTGCGTGGCGATAGCAGGGCTTGTCATCCTCCCCCGTTATGTTATTGGAGACAATGCGCCGATTTAAGGCGTACAGGTCAAAGCTAACGGTTAAAAAGTTGTATCGGCTGTCCGCCAATGCGTCATTGAGCTGAACGACCAGCCGCGTGGCATTGTGCTCATCCATGTAAGAAACCGGCTGCGCCACGGTGGCTGCGCCATCCGGTTCAATGGTTACGGCAATATTTCTCATGCCTGCCCTCCCGCGCTGCTGAAACGGTAGTAATGCCGCAAATGCGCACTGGTGGCGAGCAGTTCCCTGCGCTGGGCATATAAGCTTTGCAGTAGGCTGGAAAGGCGCATACCCTCGCGGCTGCTCACCCTGTTGGGTAATTGCTTGTATTTCTTTTTCACATTGTCAATGGCCTCCTTCTGCAACTCCGCCGCATGGCGGTATTGCTCGGATAACTCAAACAATGCATGCGGTTTTTGCGCTGTCATAGCATCTATCTCCTTGCATTACATAATCAATTGTGGTGGCGTAAAACGCCGCGAGCTTTTGCAGCTCGGCTAAGGTGGGCTGCTGCGCCGCGCTTTCCAACCGGGCAAGGCGCTTATGCGACATGCCCAACGCCTTAGCGGCCTGTGCCAGCGGCAAAGCCTGTTTTTCCCGCAGCGCCTGCAGACGCCGGGGCATGGCGTCCGGTTTGGCCTGTTTGGCGGCAAGGGTGCACATGGCCTGCTGCACAGCCAACGGCAGCAGCGCGGGCTCCTGCTCCAGGTTGCATTGGTACATGACAACATAGCGCAGTATCCGCCGCATCTCCTGCATGGCGCGGTTTAGGCGGCGGTGAACGGAGCTTACGGATACCCGGCTGCGCTGCGCAATGGCCGAAAGGGAGCATCCTTCAAACCAAAAAAGCGCCACAGCCTCCCGTTCTTTTTCTGTCAGCTCGTTGTCTATCACCGCGTGCAGGATATCCGCCAGATCCACAGTGCGTTTGCGGTAAGCATAGGCGGCGGGCGCTTCACAGAGCTTGCAGACCCGGCCACAGCAGGCACGCTGGGCGGCGATGGCCTCCTCCTCGGTCGGGTACCAAAAATCCTGTGAAACCGCTGGTGTTTTTGCTTCCATGTTGCTCCTCCATCTCCCGTCTTGGTATAACGCTGCGTGAGCGCATGTGGTGATTTGGGCTGTCCACCCAATTTCGAGTATAGCGAGGGAACATTCGTTTGTCAATAGCTTTTTTATTTTTTTATAACCTTCTATTGACTTTTTTAATAGCTATGCTTATACTTTGATCAAAGGAAGTGACGGGACATGCAGTTAATTAAAGAATTGCGTCAAAAGCGCGGACTTTCTCAAACGGAATTGGCACAAATTTGCGGCGTTACCCAAACGGCTGTCAGCCAGTGGGAAAAGGGACGCACCGCACCGGATACGCAAGCCCTTGGCTGCCTGGCGGAGTATTTTGAAATTCCCATGGAGCAACTGCTGGGGCGGGACGGCGGGGAGCGCAGGCGCTACCTCGTGCCTGTTCTGGGCTATGTGCGCGCGGGGATACCCGTGGAGGCAGTGGAAGAAATTTTGGATTATGAGGAACTGACGCCGGAGATGGCGCGCAGCGGGGAGCACTTTGCACTAAAAATTCAGGGCGATTCCATGATGCCGCGCTTTTGCCCGGAGGATGTTGTGATTGTGCGCAAGCAAGCGGATGTGGACAGCGGCGACATCGCCGTTGTTTTGGTGAACGGCAACGATGCAACCGTTAAAAAAATAATAAAAAGCGGCACAAGAGTGATACTTGTGCCGCTGAATCCGGATTATGAGCCAATAGAGTTTACCAAAAGGGAATGCATCGAATTGCCGGTAGCTATTTTAGGAAAAGTTGTGGAGTTGCGGGGGAAGTTTTAGGTTTACCTTGACTATATCAACAGGCAATGATAAAATGAAACATAGCGCAAGAGGTGATAATTTATAGCATGAAGGGAGAGGCGTATGCAAGAAGTTTTTGAGGGAATTTTTATTTTGTTTCTTCCAATTCTTAAAATAGTCATTTTGATTGCTCCGCTGGGGCTGATTCCGCTTGTACTTTTGTTAGTCAGAGCGAAAAAGTATAAACAGACGGCCTACTACAGGGACACAAACAAACCATACTTGCCTCTAAGACACGATGCCGGGGCATACGGAGAGTATTTAATTTATCATTACTTAACTAAAATTGACGGCGAGAAACGGTTTTTGTTTAATTGTTACATCCCAAAGGAAGACGGAACAACCACGGAAATTGATGTTATTATGATACACAGCGCCGGCATTTTTGTGTTTGAGTCAAAGAATTACGGCGGTTGGGTATTCGGGACAGAAACGCAAAAAACGTGGACGCAAACCCTGCCCGCGGGTCGGGCGCCCCAAAAAAACCACTTTCTGAACCCCATTATGCAAAACAAAGCACATATCACACACTTAAAAAAATATATTGAATCCGATAGGGTGTATGCCTACCATTCCTTGATTGTGTTCAGCGAACGCTGCGAGCTAAAGGATATCAAATTAACCTCCGGAGAGCACCGTGTGATGAAGAGAGACGCCGTATGTCGCGTTGTCGATTCCATCATCCGCTCTTCAGAAAAAACGCTTTCTTCGGAAGAAATGGATGCGGTATATCGCTTGCTATACCCGCTTACACAAACATCCGAACTGCAAAAAGTCGAGCATGTCCGCCAGATTCAAAACAAGCGTTTCTAGGAAAACGATGGTGATATTACCGGTGATACAATTTCTTCGTCTGATAATGCGGCTCGCAGGTTAGGCGGATGCCAAGCTTGCGATAGGTCTCCTGATCTACTTGAGAAAGCATCACGGTTGCATGCGCCTCACAGCCGCATAACTGCGGCAGGTTGGCCACGGCCTGCCGGGCGTAACTGCTGGTGATTGCGCTCATGCTTAGGGCAATGAGTACCTCGTCTGAATGCAGGCGGGGATTTTTATTGCCCAAAATATTAATTTTCAGCTCTTGAATCGGCTCCAGAACAATGGGGTCAATGAGCTTAACCGGCTTTTCCATATTGCTGATTGCCTTCACCGCGTTGAGCAGGGCGGCTGCGGAGGCACCGAGCAGGTCGCTGGTTTTCCCCGTTACAATTCTGCCGTCCGGCAGCTCAATGGCCACCGCCGGCTGGTTCTGCGTATCCTTTGCGCGCGCCACTGCCGCGGCGACAACCTTGCGGTCATCTACGGAAACGCCAGCCTGAGTCATCAGACTCTCAATTTTTTCGCAGGCGGCGTCCGTTCCGCCGCCCTCCAGCTGGGCGCACATGGCGGCAAAATAACGGCGGATAATCTCATCCTGCGCGGTTTTACAAACCAAGTTCTGGTCTGTAATACAATAGCCCACCATGTTTACCCCCATATCTGTGGGGGAACGGTAGGGGCTGACCCCCTCAATGCGCTCAAAAATGGCGTTCAGCACCGGGAACGCCTCCACATCGCGGTTATAGTTGACCGTTGTGACGTGATAAGCCTCCAGGTGATAGGGGTCAATCATGTTGACATCGTTCAAATCCGCCGTAGCCGCCTCATAGGCGAGGTTCACCGGGTGCTTCAGCGGCAGGTTCCAGATGGGGAAGGTCTCAAACTTTGCGTAGCCGGAGCGGATGCCCCGGGTGTAATCATG
Organism: Oscillospiraceae bacterium; assembly: GCA_031549535.1. Taxonomy (GTDB): domain Bacteria; phylum Bacillota; class Clostridia; order Oscillospirales; family Acutalibacteraceae; genus JAVBPP01. The sequence goes on along the minus strand of JAVBPP010000003.1, from coordinate 12,886 downwards.
ATAGAGCTGAGAAAGGCAGGTGGCCAGCTTGCCGCTGCCCGGCCCCGGTGCCGTAATCACAACAAGCGGGCGCGTGGTTTCGATATACTCATTTTTTCCAAGCCCCTCCGGCGAAACAATATGCGGCACATTCTGCGGGTAGCCCGCAATGGGGTAGTGGGTGAACACCCGAATACCAAGCTGCGCAAGGCGGGACTTAAAGCTCTCCGCCGCAGGCTGGCCGTTAAACTGGGCAATCACCACACTGCTGACAAAAAGCCCCGCCTCCCGATAAATATCAATCAGGCGCAGCACGTCGCTGTCATAACTAATGCCTAAATCCCGGCGTATTTTATTGCTCTCGATATCAGAGGCGTTGATTACCACCACAACCTCAACATCCGCCTGCAGGTTGCAAAGCATGCGCAGCTTGCTATCCGGCAAAAAGCCCGGCAGCACGCGCGCCGCGTGATAGTCGTCAAACAACTTGCCGCCAAATTCCAGGTAAAGCTTGCCGCCAAACTCCCGGATGCGCCGCGCAATCTCCTGCGACTGGCGTAAAATATAGGCGTCGTTGTCAAATCCAATCTGTCTCATATTCCGTTCCCCGCCCGTCCCTTTTTTCTCATACTCTATTAGTTTATCATAAAGGTGCGGGGCAGGCAAGGGGGGTGACACTATATTTTCATAACAGGATGACACTATATTTTCATACCAATGATGGTATAAAAACCTGGACGCGCCATGCGCGCCCCTACAACATATTTGTATATCAAGCTGGTGACATACGACATGTAGGGGTGCGCATGGCGCGTCTGAAAGCTGCGTGATTGCCTATCGCGTGGCTACTTTACTGTAATCGTGCATTTAGCGCTGAAACCGTTATAGGTTTTTACCGTAACAACTGCTGTGCCCTTCGCTTTTGCGGTGACAACGCCCTTGCTGTCCACGGTTGCAACAGAGGTTTTGTTGGAGGAATAACTGCGCAGATAGCTGGCGGCTCCGGAGTTTACGGAACTGCTGAGCGTTGCTTTACCGCCCTTGCTCAGCGTTTTGCTGGTGATATTTAACTTGACGGAAGTGGGCGCTGCTTTTACCGTAACGGTGATGGTATCGCTTTTTTTATTGTAGGTTTTTACAGTGATTTTGGCGGTTCCGGCCTTTATCGCGGTGATTTTCCCGCTAGAATCCACCGTCACAATTTTTTTGTCGCTGGATGTAAAGGTACGTGCGGTGGAAGCATTGGAAGGGGCAGTTTTGACGGAAAGCTTATGGCTCTCTTTTACGCCTAACGTAATGGAGGAGAGAACAATGTTTACCGAAGTCGGCGCCGGGACGACCGTAACTTTACAGGTCGTATTTTTTCCATTAAAGGTTTTTGCAGTGATCACTGCTGTGCCGACCTTTTTTGCGGTGATTTTCCCGCTGGAATCCACGGTGGCCACTGTGGGGGTAGCACTGCTCCAGGTACACGTTTTTAGTGCATTGGAAGGGGCTACGGTGACAGAAAGTGTTTTGGTTGCGCCAACGCCTAAGGTGCAGGAAGCGACATTCATTTTGACTGAAGTCGGTGCCGGGACGACCGTAACCTTACAGGTCGTGGTTTTCCCATTAAAGGTTTTTGCAGTGATAACTGCCGTGCCAACCTTTTTTGCGGTGACTTTCCCGCTGGAGTCCACTGTAGCCACTGTGGGGGTAGCACTGCTCCAGGTACACGTTTTTAGTGCATTGGAAGGGGTTACGGTGACAGAAAGTGTTTTGGTTGCGCCAACGCCCAAGGTGCAGGAAGCAACGTTCATTTTGACGGACGTGGGTGCGACCACATCGGGGTTTGCTTTCCATTTGGCATACAGGTTTACCACGGCACCGTTGGTAGAACTCAAGTTCTTCACGGTTGCGCCGTTGGCATACACGACGCTGCCTGTGGCGGAAGTCGCCCAACCGGCGAACAGATAGCCGGTTTTCTTGAACGCGTTCGCCGTCAGCTTTTTGCCAACGTTGTAAACATGGGTGGAGCTTGCCATAGTGCCGGTACCGCCGTTGGCGTTATAGCGCACGCTGTAAACCTTGGGAAGCGTGATAACGGGTTCGGTCAGAGCCTTCAAAATCGGATAGCCGCTGGTTCCCATTTTCCAAACATTGCTAAAGTCAAACCCGACAAAGGAGGCCTGCGTCTTCAACGCGCTTGCAGAGAGGGCCTTGACATTCGTCAATGTGCCGCCGCCGTTGCCTACGGCAGGGGAAAGGACATTATAATAGTAGCAGTTTTTAACGGGTGCTGTAGAATATATGGGAAGATACCCCGCCAGCGCACCGGCATTCTGCGGAGCGATAATGGTGCCGACATTATAACAGTTGGTCATGGAGAAAGTTGTGCCATAACTTTGAGCGGCAATTCCGCCGCAATAGGTATTCTTGGAAGAAGCGGATGGAATGGACGCGGTAATTGCGCCGGCGTTCATGCAATTCGAAATGCCGTTATACCCTTCGGGCATAATACCTGCCACGTAAATAGAGGGGTTTGTTGCGGAGGTCGAGGTTGCGGTAACATTGCCGAGGTTGTAACAGGAACTAATTGTTTTTTCGCTAGAAAGTGCTGATCCGGTGATGCCCGCTATCTGGGAATATTCTGTAATTCCGGAAAGGCTGACAGAACCGGTATTATAGCATTTTGTGATGGAGGGACTGGGATATCCAACAACTCCCGCGATGTATCCGCGGCTGGACACAATGCTGACCGTGCCGCTGTTATAGCAGGAGGAAAGGGATGTCGGCGTGGAGCTGTAGCTGTGATAGCCGAGAAGCCCACCGCCGTAAGTTTTACTGGAACTGGGAACTTTGACTGTTCCGGTATTGTAGCTTCCAGTTACGCTGCCGTCGGCACTCCCCGCAACACCGCCGATTGTAACATCGGCATCCTTATTTGCGGAGGAAGTGCTGACGGAACCTTTGTTATAACTTTTGGTGATTGTCTGCGCGGAGCCTGCAACACCGCCTGCATACACAATGGACGCACCGGCAAGAACGGCCCCGGTGTTGGAACATTCCAGCATATTATTGCCAGCCCCGCCCGCGACGCCTCCCACAATGGTGGAATGGGAGGTGGAGGTCCCGGAGGCTGACACTGCTCCCTGGTTGCTGCACTTTGTTAGGGAACCACTGGTATAGCCGCAGACACCGCCCACATCCAAGTAACCCGATCCCGTTGCAGTAATCGTACCGCTGTTGCGGCAACCGGTAGTGCTGGTGGTTCCATAACGGTCACGGCCATAGATACCCCCGGCATAAATAGAGCCGGTATTTGCAGTAACTTTTACAGAAGCCATGTTATTACAGTTGGAAATCGTTTGACCAACACTTCCCGTGATGCCGCCGACATAACAGGCGACCCCTACGGAACCGGTGGAAACCGACACAGTTCCGGACACATAGCAGTTGGAAATCGTACCGTCAAAAATGCCGGCAATGGCACCGCCGTCAACCGAAAAAATCGAGGTGTTGTTGTTTACCGCCGTAATCTTAGCGTTTTCCATGCCAAGGTTTTTAATGACAGCAGTCTCTTTATAAGAATGAGAGAACAGTCCAATCGTCGTCGTAGCATCGCTGCTGTTGATGGTCATATTGGAAATTGTGTGGCCGTTTCCATCAAAAACGCCTTCAAAACCGCCGCCATATTGACTTCTGAGCGGTGTCCAATTACCCCAAGCGGAAAGGTCAATGTCACTCATGAGGATGTAGTTTGCTGCCATGTTATTGCGGATATCAGCCAATTGCTGTGCGGTATACACGCCAATATATCCGGCAGGCACAGCAGCGACCGGTGTAACCGCAACAACGAAATCTGCACTTGCGGCGTTAGCCTGCACAGCCAAAGGACTTGCGGAAACGGATGCCCCGAGTAGGCCGCTGACCGGAAGGGAGCCGAAAACAAAAAACACAGCCAAGAGTACAGAAAGAATCGTTCTTGGTACGTTGCGCATGTTCAAAACCTCTTTCATATCGTATTGGAATGATAATCACGGTCAGTATAATATAACTTTATACATAAAGCAAGAGGTTTTCGCAAAATATTGCTCCGCTGATTAAACCTTTGAAAGGCTTTTGGCTTTTCCGCCCTGCCGGGCAAGGCGCAGGCTGATACCCACACAGGCGGCATAAACCGCAAGGGAAAGCAGCAGAAATCCGGCACTGCCCCAAGGAGAAAACGCCGGCTTGCTGACGAAAAATATTCCCATACGCGGAACACTCAAAATCAGAATACCCAAGAGAACCGCAAGGCTGAACACCAGCCGAAACGTGATTTTCGCCGCTGGTTTCGGGATAAAGCTGCTCAGCAGAATTAGACCGGAATACAATAGCGCAATCGCAAAATTCGTGGCACCGGCAGGGGCAAGCCCGACCCCCAGGGCTGCATTGCAGAGCAGGAACGCCAAGAAATAGACGCAATGGATGCCGCCGATATACAGGAACACATTTTTGATTTTATGCCCTTTGTTCAGCGGCAGGTGGTCAAACACATTGTGTTTGCCGAACAACACCTCATAGACCCAGATCAGCGGCAGCTGTTCCACGAGCGGAATGGTCAAGTGCGAGACCGGGTAGCTACCACGGTTCAGCGCTTGAAACACGAACGGTGCGCCGAAAATTAAGGCTGTGGCAAAATAGTCCAAAAACACCTTGTTCCAGCCCTTGCGCGTTTCCTCCCCCTGCATGCTGTAAGAAAAGGTGGTGAGGAACAGCAGCCTTTGATAATGCAGTATTTGTTTCATTTCCCTTCTTCCTCCCCCATAAAGCGCTGTCTTGCGCGCCGGTAGCTATAACACATACAGCAGACCGCCGCCAAGGTGATACCCGCGTAAACCGTCAACGTCAGCAGTTGCGTAGCAAAGGTGGAAATCTGCCAGATGTACAAGTCTGAAAATCCCCAGTCGGCCAGCTCCGGCCGTAAATATTCCTTCCAACGCTCCATAGCTTCCGCTGACAGATAGGCTGTGCTTTGGTTGAAAATGTTCTCAATTGCGCCATCCGGATAATGCAGCAGTTGCACGCCGGGAAACACCGCAACGATGGATATCATTAGGTAGTTGCTCACCCGGCCGGGTTTTTGGCTGCCCAAAAGTAACCATTGCGCCAGCATAAAACCTGCGGTATAGCATGAGAAAATAAGAAAGCGGCGTATCGCATCAAAATTGTACTCCAAAATATCCATCCCGTGCTTGTGAAGGGGAAAAAACGTTGCCCACAGGATAATCGCCGCAATCAAAATGGCGCCAAGCCCGATGAAACACACACCCGCCGCATAACTGCGCGCAATCGCTTTGCGTGAAAAAGGGAGACTCATGATATAGCGCAGGGAATCCTGCGCATTTGTGGTACTGCCGGGCGTTAAAAAACGCCGGGAGCAGGCGAACAGCGCAAATGCGACCCCAAGCAAGGGCAGTTCCAGCGGATAGTTATCTTGAAAAAGCACCAACACAAACACCGGCAATACAAGCCAAAAATTTCTGCGCAGCCACAGCTTCAAACACGCCCTCATGTAAGACCACCCCGGTAAATCATAATATCCTCCACAGTTGGGCGGGCAAGCTTTACGCCCTCCACCCCCTGCAAAAGTGCCCTGTCCCGGCACAGGCCCACGTAGCCGAAGCTGTTTTCCTTGATGCCGCAGATGTTCTCCCGCAGGGCGTCGGTCAGCGTAGCCTTTTCCAGCTGCACCAGGGCGTATTGGTTCATCAGCGCCTCCTTTTCCTCGTTGAACACCAGTTTCCCCTCGTCCATGAGGGCGATATAGTCCGCGATTTTATCCAGGTCGCTTGTAATATGGGTGGAGAAAAACACAGTCTTGCTCTCGTCCTGCATAAACTCCAGCAGCAAATCCAGCAAATCCACGCGTGCGCTGGGGTCCAGCCCGCTGGTCGGTTCATCCAAAATCAGAATATCCGGGTTCGCAGCGAGGGCGAGCGCAACGGAATATTTGGCCTCCATGCCCTTGGAAAAGCTGTAAAGCCGCTTGTTCGGCTGGATTTCAAAGCGTTCCAGCAGCTGCAAAAAACGCTGCTTATCAAAATGCGCATAAAACGGCCCCACCATGGAGGCAACGCCCTTGGCTGTGAGGTAGCGCGGATAAATCAGGCTGTCATACACCACCGCGATTTTAGATTTGACCTGCTCCTCATTGCCGCGCATGGGAACGCCATCCAGCAAAATATCGCCCATCGCGGGTTGGATGACATCCATAATCAGCTTAATGAGCGTCGTCTTCCCCGCGCCGTTTTTGCCGATTAGCCCGGTAATCGTTCCCTTTTGCACGGTAAATTCCGGCATCTCCATGCGAAAATTGCCGTTTTGAAAGTATAGGCTCTTGACCTGCAATGCCTCATTCATGTTGTTGCCTCCTCATAAATTGTTTCCGCCGCCTGCAGCATTTCCTCTTTTGTGATATTCACGCCTTCGCAAAACGCCCGGATATCCCGCAGCCTCTCGCGCAGCAGCTCCAGATGCGCCTGCTTGATTTTTTCGGTGTCCAGCGCGGCGGCAAACACCCCGCGCCCGGCGAAACTCATCAGGATGCCCTCCTCACACAGCTCGTCGTAAGCGCGCTTGACTGTGATAATGCCCACCTGCAAATCCTTTGCCATTAAGCGGATGGAAGGCAGCTGCTCCCCCGCCTTGAGTTTGCCGGCAAGCGCCAGCTCCTTAATCTGAGCCTTAATTTGCTCATAAATCGGCGTGGCGGAAAGTGCGCTGATTAGAATATTCATGGCTTCACCTCCTGTTTCTACTGTATCTATAACACAGATACAGTTAATTGTCAAGCATTTTTTTATTTTTACTTTAATATTTACAAAATTCATGCTATAATAGTGCGAAAATACACAGTGGAAAGGAACGAACTACATGAGTAAAAAAATTGGTTATGCTGTCCTGGGTCTCGGCGTTGGCAGATCCCACGCTGCTGCGGCTTTTAAATCTGAGAACGCGGATCTGATTGCGGTTTGCGACCTGCTGCCGGAAAAGCTGGAGAAGGCGAAGAAGGATTATCCGGGCGTTTTGACCTATACGGACTATGCAGAAATGTTCCGCAACCCGGATATTGACATCGTGAGCATTGCGCTGCCCAGCGGCATGCATGCGCAGTTTGCCGTGGAGGCAATGGAGGCGGGCAAGAACGTGCTGGTGGAAAAGCCCATTGACATCACGGTGGAAGCTGCCATGAAAATTGAAGAGGCCAGGCAGAAGACGGGCAAAACCGTGGGCGTTGTGCACCAAAACCGCAACAACACCAACATGAAGCCCATGGTGGACGCCATCCGCAGCGGCAAAATCGGCGAGGTTTTTTACGGCGATTTCGCGGTGAAATGGTTCCGCACACAGGAATATTACGATAACGGCGGCTGGAGAGGCACTTGGGACATGGACGGCGGCGGTTCGCTGATGAACCAGGCCGTGCACACCGTTGACCTCATGCAGTGGCTTATGGGCGACGTGGTGAGCGTCACCTCCCAAATGGGTATTTACAACCATAAAATTGAGACAGAGGACTTCACCGCCTCGCTCATCAAATTTTCCTCTGGCGCAACCGCGACCTTTGTGAGCACCACCTGCGCCTACCCCGGCATCTGCACCGGCATTCGCGTCTACGGCAGCAAGGGCTCCATGGAGGCGGACAGCGACAAGCTGCAGCTGTGGAAAATGATGGACGCGCCGGAGGGGGAGGAGGCGGAAATGCTTGCCAAATACGCCGGCAACGGCTCCGCCGCGGCGCTTGACCCCAACCTTTGCCTGGGTCACAGCTCCATTGTGGAGGACATGATTGCCGCCGTGCGCGACGGGCGCGACCCGCAGATTCTGCCCATGGAGGCCATCAAGAGCGTGCGCATCATCAACGCAATTTATGAATCCGCGAGAACCGGAAAGACGGTTGCACTGTAATATTACGCGGGCACCAAATAGTAATACCAATTCCAAGTAAGAAAACCTATATTATTTCCCTCAAAAAACCTATACAGCAAAGCATTTGCTCCCGCGGAATTTGCGACTATTAAGTGCCGGAGTAATACAAAAACGGATACAAGCCGCACAGTAACGCGACTTGTATCCGTTATATGGAACATGTAAACATGTTTGGGCACAACTCTAACCTGACGAGGAGGACTTTTGATGCCGCAGAAGCCGCCCTATACCATTACGGAAAAAGCAGCCGACTATCTGGCAAAAATCGTAGAAACCGTGACACGCCTTACACTCGGTACGGATTTTCAGCAGGATATCACCTTGCATCGCGAAAATCGGCTGCGTACGATTTATTCCTCCCTGGCCATTGAGGGCAACACCCTTACGCTTGGGGAGGTGACTGCCGTTATAGAGGGAAGGGTCGTAGCGGGGAAGCAAACAGAAATCAAAGAGGTCAAGAACGCTTACGAGGCTTATGACAGAGTTATGACGTTCGACCCATATGCCATCCAAGATTTCCTAAAAGCCCATGCGCTAATGACGCAAGGCTTGGTTGCGGAGTCCGGAAAATTTCGAAGCGGCGATGTTGCGGTGCATATCGGTGCACGACCCCAATTTGTGCCGCAGCTGATGGAGGATTTATTTGCTTGGGCGAAAGGCTCGGAATTGCATTCGGTGCTGAAAAGCGCAATTCTACACTATGAAATCGAAACCATTCACCCCTTTGCCGATGGCAACGGGCGCATGGGGCGGCTATGGCAGACGCTTCTGCTCGCACAATGGAATGCGATTTTCGCATGGATACCAATGGAATCGGTGCTATATCAAAATCGGCCGCAGTATTACAAGGCAATTGAAGCCGCAAGAAAAGCAAATGACTCCGGTGTTTTTATTGAATTTACGCTTTCAGCATTGTGTGAAATCATCGAAGAACAAGCGAAGCGCCAAGTCAGACCAAGCGACGGATAAATACCAATAGCATTACGCCAAATAAGCTAAAACATCACCGGCGGATACGGTACTGCTGCGTTCCACGGCAACTCCGGATACGGTGCCGTCGCGCGGGGAAACAATTTCATTCTCCATTTTCATCGCTTCCAAAATGAACAGCACCTGCCCCTTTTTTACCGTCTGCCCCACAGCGGTCTGTATGCCAATCACTGCGCCCGGCATGGGTGCGCACACCGCTTCCCCGCTGCCGGGAGCCGCGCTGGGCTGGCTGGACGTTTGCGCCGGTTCGGCCTGTGCCTGTATGGCGGTTACGCTGAGGATTTCCGTTTCGCTGTTTGCAACGTCCACTTCATAACAGGTTCCGTTTAGTTTTACTTGATATACCATGTTCGGCTCTCTCTTTCTATTTTTTCAGTAGGTTAATGCTGTATTTCAGCCTGTCGGGGTTCCCGGCGGGCGTTTGTTTCTTCTCTTCGGCATATTTTTGATACACCTGCGGGAACAGGATATAGGACATCACATCCTCATCGGAAGCGGCCAACGCTCCCGCAGCTTGTTTGCCCTCTTCCCAACCGTCCGGCAGGGAGGATGCGAAACGCTCCGTAATGGGCTTTTCATCGCCCAGCACCTTTTGTATCATCTCCTGGGAGACCTCTCCCGGCGGGCTGCCGTATTCGCCGCGCAAATAGGCGCGCACTTCGTTGGAGACGGTTTTATAGCGCTCGCCCACCAAGACGTTGGTGGCCGCCTGTGAGCCGACAATCTGGCTCGTCGGTGTAACAAGCGGGGGATATCCCATATCTTTGCGTACACGCGGGGTCTCCGCCAATACTTCCGCGAAACGATCCATGGCGTTCAGGGACTTGAGCTGGGAAATCAGGTTGGAGAGCATGCCGCCTGGGATTTGGTAGGTCAGCGCATCCGCTTCGGTTCCCATAACCTTGGGATCCAGCTCCCCGCTCTTTACATAACTCTCTTGAATGGGCTTAAAGAAATCATTGACTTCTTTCAGCAGCGCTTGGTCGATTCCGGTATCAAACCCGAGTTGATCCAGCGCGTACACAAGCGTTTCGGTTGCCGGCTGTGAGGTGCCGCCGGAGAAGCAGGAAATGGCGGTATCGATGCAGGCCGCCCCGGCCTCCGCGGATTTTAAATAGGTCATGAACGCAAGGCCGGTGGTGCAATGCGTATGCACATGAACAGGCAGGGAGCAGTCCCGCGTGATGGCGGAAACCAGTTCAAATCCTTCCCGGGGGCTCATGATGCCGGCCATATCCTTGATGCACAGTGTGGTTGCGCCCATTTCTTCAATCCGCTTTGCCAGCTTCACATAGTTTTCCAGCGTGTGCACCGGCGATTGCGTATAGGCGATTGCAACCTGCGCCTCGGCTTTTTGCTTCACCGTTTCCGCAACGGAGACCTCCAGATTGCGCAAATCGTTCAGCGCGTCAAAAATGCGGATGATGTCAATGCCGTTCTTGACGGAAAGCGCAATAAACTTCCGGACAACATCGTCCGGATAGTGCTTATAGCCGAGCAGATTCTGCCCCCGGAGCAGCATCTGCAGCTTGGTGTTTGTAACGCGCTGACGGATGTTTCGCAGCCGCTCCCAGGGATCCTCCCCTAAAAACCGCAGGCAGGTATCAAAGGTCGCGCCGCCCCAGCATTCCAGGGAGTAATAGCCCACCCGGTCCAGCGTTTCCAAAATGGGTTCAAATTGGCTGTACGGCATGCGCGTTGCAATTAGGGACTGCCCTGCGTCCCGCAGCACTGTTTCGGTAAACCGGATTTGTTTCATGCGCCCGCATCCCCCTTTGTCGCTTTTATGGAACGGAAATTTAACTTAGTAAGCGGTGTTTGCAGCTCCTGCGCGACAATGGCCATGAGCATTGCGGCGGTTGGCTCATCCACACCGTAAAGCAGCAGCTCCTCAGAGGGAGAAGCAGTTGCCGGGGAGGCAGGCTGTGCCTGCGCTTGGGTTTCGCCGCCTTTAAACATTCTGGTGAGCGCCGCAATAATCAGGCTGAATAACAATAAAACAAAAAATACAGTGCCCATTCCGATTCCTGTCAAAATCAGGGCAAGATTAATCTCATGCATTATATTAACCTCTCTTATTATTACCTAGCGATTGCGAAAGCCCCAGACGCGCAATGCGCGCCCCTACATGTCGTAGGCAATCCTTTCGCTGTAGGGGCGGCCATTGGCCGTCCGCTTTCTCGTTCGTTTCGAAATTGCCTGCTACCGAGACAACAAATACGGAACCACGGACAGCACGATGCCGCCCGCAACCACGGAGCCCAGTTGCCCGGCCACATTTGCGCCGGTCGCCTGCATCAGGATAAAGTTTTGCGGGTCCTCGGCCTTTGCCATTTTTTGAATCACGCGGGAGGCCATGGGGAAGGCAGAAATGCCGGCCGCACCAATCATTGGGTTGATTTTTTGCTTTACAAACAGGTTCAGGAACTTGGCGAACATCACGCCGCCGACTGTGTCAAACACAAACGCAACCAAGCCGAGCCCCATAATCAACATCGTCATGGGCTGCAAAAACTCCGTGTGATGCATCTTTGCGCCTATGGTGATGCCCAGCAGCAGGGTAACAAGATTCGCCAGCTCGTTTTGCGCTGAGTTGGAAAGCCGATCCAAAACGCCGCACTCGCGAATTAAGTTGCCAAACATTAAAAAGCCAATCAGCGGCACCGAAATGGGGGCAATGATACCTGATATAAAGGTAATGGCGATGGGGAACAAAATCAATACCTTTTTGGATACCCTGCGCTCCTGGTATTCCATGCGAATCTGGCGCTCCGCCTTGGTGGTAATCATTTTAATGACCGGAGGCTGAATAATGGGTACCAGCGCCATATAGGAGTATGCCGCAACGGTGATTGCGCCCAGATACTTCTGCGCAAACTTGGTTGCCACAAAAATGGAGGTCGGGCCGTCCGCAGCACCGATGATGCCAATGGAGGAGGCAATTTTCAAGTCAATCTCCAACGAGGGAAAAACCTTGCCCAAAAGCAGTGCGGCGATTACAGTGAAAAAAATGCCGAACTGCGCGGCCGCGCCAAACAAAATCATCTTTGGGTTTTTCAGCAGCGGCGAAAAGTCAATCATCGCACCGACAGCCACAAAAATTAAAATGGGAAAAATCTCCGTTACGATACCCGTGTTATAAAACAGCTGCAACACGCCGGGTGTACCCTCGTAACTGAGCACGGAGGACAGCGGCAGGTTCACCAAAATAGCGCCGAAGCCCATGGGCAGCAGCAGCATGGGTTCATAGTCCTTTGCGATAGCAAGATAAATCAGTACGCCGCCGATTACAAACATGATGATGTTGCCCACACCAATATCCGTAAAGCCCTCAAACAATTGCAAAAATGTGTCCATTGCGTGTCCTCCCAAAATTATCCCATTGGAGAGCGATATGAGAAACTTGAAATAAATCCCACATTCCCACCCAGTATATCATAAGCCAGTTGGCGAATAAAATCAAGAGAAACCGGACAACGTGATAGTTTTTTTCTTTTCAACTATAAAATTGAGCATAATACCAATCACCATTATTAGTCCGCCAATGAAAGCTTGCCAGAAATTTGGTGAGGGTTTTTGTCGTCAGGCCAGGCGGACGACGCAGCTTTACTGTCGTAAAGCAAGGAGGACAACGCAGGCTGACGGCGAAAATGCCACCAAGCTTTGACAAGGTTTCGTTGGTGGACTAATAAGAATACTTCCTGCAAAATTCGGCAAGAGCGCATACACGAAACGCTCGTTACCGAATTTTGCAAGTATTCTAATACCAATATCCAAAGAAGGCGTAGATAAAAAATTCGCAAAAAGCCATACAGCAAAGCTTTTCTAAACTGTACCCTATAAACCGGACAGCCCCGGTTTTCAGAACCCTATAAACCAGACGAAGCGGTTTACAAAAACCCCGCACCCCGGACAGGAGAGTTTTGAAAACCCTTTGAATCGGGCAATGCGGGTTTTGACCTCC
>JAVBPP010000064.1:0-5962 GCA_031549535.1 Oscillospiraceae bacterium | reverse complement strand
GTATTGTTTTGATGTAAGTGAGGTTTCACATGACGGAGCGTGAAAATTATTTGCGCGCGGTGCGCTTTCAATGCCCGGAAACAATCCCGTTCACAGTTTCTCTCAACCCCTCCATGTGGAATGTTTATCGGGAGGCGTTGGAGGCGCTTGTTCTGCGTCACCCCTCGGTTTTTCCGCATTACCGCAAGGGGCAGACGGATTTCAGCACCCTGCCTGAGCTGGACTTGCATAAGCTGAATACGGAGCGTGTGACGGACGCTTGGGGCTGCACTTGGGTCTACCCCATCGCAGGCATGGACGGCAGCGTGGTCGGTCACCCGCTGGAGAATCCGGCCACGTTACAACACTACGCCCCGCCGAAACCTGACATTCCATCGTTCAGCGAGGCCGAATGGGCAAACGAGCGCGCGAGGGTCGCGGCGGAAAAAGCCGCCGGGCGCGTGGTGAGCGGATCGACGGAGCACGGCTTCCTTTTCCTGCGCCACACCTATCTGCGCGGCTTTGAAAACGCCATGCTGGACTATGGGCTGGAGGAACCGCATCTTACGAAAATTTACAGCATGATTCTGGACTACTGGATGCCGGTCGTGCAATACCATGTCCGGCGCGGTGTGGATGTAATGTGCTTCGCGGAGGATTTGGGGACGCAGAGTGCAACCATACTCAGTCCGGAGATGTTCCGCAAATGGGTTAGGCCCGCCTACGCCAAGCTGATGAAGCCCTGCAAGGACAATGGCGTGTTAGTCTATCTGCACAGCGACGGTAAAACGCTGGATATACTGGAAGACCAAATTGCGGCAGGCGTGGATATTGTCAACCCACAGGATTTATGCAACGGCATAGACGAAATTGCAAGGCGTATCAAGGGAAAGGCCTGCATTCAGCTGGATATCGACCGTCAGTTCGTTATTCCATACGGCACAGCGCGGGACATTGACGATTTAATCCGCGAAGAGGTGATGAAGCTCGGTTCCCCGCAGGGCGGGCTGATGATGATCGCCGGGGTCTATCCCCCAACGCCACTGGAAAATCTGGAGGCGCTTTGTGTGGCCGCCGAACGGTACCGCGAATACTGGCACTAATGTCAAATAAGAAAACCTTTATGATTGCTACGCTAATTGGGATTGGTGTTATCTGTGCTCTGCGCACCTTGGCGGAAAAAGGTGGTGCTGCTGCTATCCTCCAGGTCGGTTAACGTCAAATTCCCATCCGTAAAGGCATAACCATAAACATCTGTCACCGTTTTGTTGTAGAGTGTGTAGCGAACGGTGAGGGTGTTTTCTTTTTCGTTTAGCGTGTAGCTGCCGTTGCCTTCCCAGGTGAGCCCCTGGTCAATTAGGTTCAGAATTCCGTCTAAGAATGAAAACCTGCCGGTCTTGGGCAGCTTATAGCTAAAAAAAGTAATTTTCACCGCGCCGTCCGACCCAAAGGAATAGCCGCGCGAACGCAGGGAATCTGACCAATCGCCGATAATTTGGTCCTGCGCGGACTGCTTGCAGGCTGTGAACAGCAGGGCACACAGTAACGCTATGCAGGTGACGCTGATAATTTTTTTCATAAGAACATATCCCCTTTGTGGAGCTTCGTTTATTTCGCCCATTCTATCAGTGTTTTTGCGTCCTCAAAAAAAGCTTCTTCGCTGTCCTGTTGCACAAATTCCAGCAAATAATCCATATCCGCCCTTTGCGACGCGATTTGGATATATTGTTTCCATTGTGCTTCTCCGCTCTTCAGCGGCAGGCGGTTGCCATCGGCATCCCAGTGGAACACATGCAGTTTGGCCAGGTAGGGCAATACCTTCTGCAGTTCGCTGCTATTTTCCTCCGGCGACAGCTCCGGATTGGGCTGCCAGTAGCTGAACAGGTTCGCACAATCCGCCATCCTCAGCAGCCTTAGTGTGCTTTCCGCCGTTTGGGTCAACGTCCCGCGATGGTATTCAAAGGCAATTGCTATATTGTATGCCGCGGCTGTCTCGCAAATTCGGCGCAATTCCAAAGCGGCTTGCTGATATACGCTGTCGGGCGCCACATCGGGCGCTGTTTTTCCTGCCCAAATGCGGATAAGCGGCGCACCCAAAGCAAGAGCCGCCTGCAGAATCGGCTCAAAATCTGCATTACTGAGCAGCCGATAGTAACTGCCATAGGACGAAATACACAGCCCCGCCTCGCCGGTTTCTCGATTTACATGCTGCGCATTGGGAGCATCCTCCACAGGGACGTGGACATCGCCGCCCCATTCTATGCAGCCGAGCCCGGCCTGCTGCGCCAGTGAAATGATTTCTGCGCTTGATTTTTTACGAAAGGTAACCGAAGTCAGTCCTAACATACTATTTTTCTCCTTATGCCAATCACCTTTTAGAATACCTGCAAAATTCGGTAACGAGCGTTTCATATATGCGCTCTTGCCGAATTTTGCAGGAAGTATTCTTAAGGGTGATTGGTATTATACCAAGCTCCCAAGAAAGCGTAGACAATTGGTGGTATAACCTTGTATTCCGCGAGGTACGCCCTGCATATACTGACTTATATGGGGGTGGAGCCTGTGAGGCAGCGACTGCGGCGTATGCGGCGCTTTCCGCTTTATCAAAAAAATGCGTTGTTCCGCACAGTTGCCGTGGTTCTGGTGGTGAGCATTGCCTTATTGCTGCTGGACGCAAGACTGCGCCCGGCAATTCGTGCTGTCGCCGTGTTGCAGGCCAAGGCACTGGCTGTTGCCACTGTGAACCAAACGGTCACGGATGTGTTGACGCAGAACGCGCCGCAATATGGGGATTTGGTGAACCTTGCGACCGATTCTGCGGGGAATATCAGCTCCATTACGACGGATATCGTAAAAATGAATTTACTGAAATCCCAGCTCACGTTGGGGATTGACGAGCATATCGCGCAGGTGCAGCAAAGGCGGCTGGCAGTCCCCCTCGGTTCCGTATTGGGGCTGGACGTCCTCTCCGCACGCGGGCCAAAGCTCTCTGTAAATTTGAGTATGACGGGCGAAACCAACGCCGTATTTGAGCATAGCTTTGACTCCGCCGGAATCAACCAGACGCGCCACCGCATCATGTTGTTCGTAGAGAGCACAGTCTATGTTATCTTGCCCGGAAACCGAAGCTACGAAACAATTAAAACAAATTTTTGCGTTGCGGAAACGATTATCGTCGGCGCGGTTCCGGAGCTTATGACGCGGCTTAATCCTGCGCAGCAGCCGTAATCATGCGCTGGCGGCGCTCATATAGCTCACGGTACATCGTTTCACGCATTTGCTTGTCAATGGGATAAAACAGCTTGGGAATCATGCTGAGCAAGCCTGTGGCATTCGGCAGAAAAACACTTGTGAAAAAAATCAAATATCTCACCCGCTGACTCTGTTTGCCGAAACCGACACCGATTTGATAACCGATAGCCTTCATCACAGCTGTACCAACCCAGGAGAATGCATTGCGCACAATTTTCCCAATCAGTCCCTTCGCGGCGAGGATCATGCCCTCCGCGCGGTAACCGTCCTGCCATTCGCAATAATCCAGCGTTTCATTAAACACCTCCGTAGGAATGACAAACTGGAAACCCCATATCACTTTTATCAGCAAATCGCGCACAATCAGTGCCGGAACCATCAATTTCCAGTTGTTGTAATTCCCCTTCTCTCCTTTGCCGCCGATAATGCCGAACAGATAGACAAACAGGAACAAGAAGGAACTCATATGGCTGCTCACAATCCAAAGCGTGCGGTTTTCAAAACGCTTGCGCGCTGCGGGAATGAACGAATAGGAGAGGAAAGAAAGGGGCACTGCCGGAGCCTGCACCACACTGCTCAACGAGGCATAGCCCAAAACGTCGATATAGTAGTTGTTCTGGTCGGTGCCGATGGTAAAAATTCCGAGCAAATCACACAGCAACATGAGACGCATGGGCTTGTTCCGCCAAACAGCGGTCAAGCCTTCTTTGATATGCGGGGTTTGAGTATTCTGGGGTACCCGTTCTTTGGCAATAATAAAGAAATAGATGGCCATAGCTGTGGAAATAATACAGAACAGCGGGCCGAGCGTTGCAAACAGACTTTGCAGACTGAATGGGGTTGCGTTGTGGTTCACTAAATCAATCAAAACACCCATCAGGATGCCGGGCAGATTGTCAAAAATCGCAGAAATGCGCTGAGATTCCGAATACAGGCGAACTCTGTCCTCCGGATTGGGCGTAAGCGAGGCAAACAAGCCGCTTTCCGAAATCCCCCGAAACGTTCCAAAGCCCTCCCCCACCAGCGCAAACATGAGGTGCAGCAAGAATTTTGTTGTATCGTCCGGATCTGCGCTCAAAAATCCGGGGCTCAAAAAGCGAAAAATCGTCAACAAGGCGCCAGGAACCGCCATCATCAGCAAATAAATCCGAAATTTGCCCCAGCGGGTGCGCGTTTTATCAATCCAGATGCCAATGAAGGTGTCATTCACAATATCCCAAATGCTGTTGATGACATTGGTAATTGCAATTTTATTGAGGCTGATTTTATAAACATCATACAAAAACCGTGTGTCATACCCCACCTCAATGCTTTTGGACGCGTCAAACAGGGTGTAGCCGATGAGCTCTTTCACCGATATGTATCTGCGGTTGTAAACAGTCTGCGCCTGTTGTGCCATAACGCTTCGCCCTCCTCTCTGTTATATGATTACTATAAAACAATTCCCGAAAGCCGTCAAGTTTCAATTGTTTCTCGATCGTTTCCCCCGCATGAAGCGCATGGTTTCTTTACTCCCGCTTGGTTTTATATTCCCTCAACCTTGTTTCGTTGTCATAGGCAAGTATATACTCGTTATACTCGTTGACATCAAAATTTTGCTTTTTTTCCTCCGAGAACGACCCACAGCGCTGGTAAAAAACATTGCAGGGAAAACCGCCGCAATCCCCGCAATGAATCAAGCCTTTTTCAATCACACATGTTCTGACCGGACAGTTATCATCAGAGGGATTGCTTGCGCAACCCCCACAGCTATCCATAACAGAAGGATCAAGACCATAGTATTTGTTCCACATTTCCGCCAGCGTTTTGCGCTGGTCATCTTTTTCGACATTCGGCGCGTAAGCCTTGCATAAGTCGCAGCGGCAACCGCACATTGCTAATTCATAGGTTTCGTTCATCGGTTTTATCCTCTCACGGAATCATCTCAAAAAGATGCTCACAGTATTTTTTTCCATCAGAATTGATTGGGGATGACACAGTGTCTAAAAGGCGTAGATCCACGCCGAGTAGCTGTTCAGAATGATACTTAATATGCCCGCTGCAACAGCCGCAATATGTAAGAGAAACATTTTCTAGCTTTGATAGTTTGCTGATAATTGAGCATACGCAGATATATTTACCGTTCGCCTCAAAATCCCAATATATGCTCAATGTGCCATCATTATTTATTCGATAGGAGGCCGCTTCTCTTTTATCCATTGCATTAAGAATATGGATACGTTCTTCAATTGACTTATCTTTGAGTTTTAACATAAATTTGGCGCTAGGTTTATTTTTGCTGCATCCCTGTTCTGCCATGACGGTAAGAATTTGCTCTTTTGTGAGCAAGTCATCCATTTGTTTCGTGAAGGCTATTTTATCTCCGGGTGTTTCATTTTCAGTTTCCGGAAATACAAATCGCTCCATTGTTTCCGCCGGAATACCTTTATCAAACATCGTCTGCTTGATTTCCCATATGTTCATATGCTCAACCTCCTATATTCTTTGGCAGGAAGGGCAGATAAACGAAGATGTGCTGCCCGTTTTAATGGAAACTATTGTCTCGCCGCAGACCGGGCAGGGCTGGTTTTCTTTATATCCCACAAGGAAATAGGGCGTCCTGAAAAACCTACAACCCATTGAAAACACTAGCAAAACGGGATGTTTTGTGATATAATAAACGCATAAAAAGGGCACAAAAACATGCGTTTTGGGGTGTGGGGATGTACAAGAAACATGATCGAAATCAGAC
>JAVBPP010000057.1:0-19315 GCA_031549535.1 Oscillospiraceae bacterium | reverse complement strand
GTCGCTCCTCAGCGTTGCACTATCCTGCGTAATGGTAAAGCCCTTTTACTATAGCTGATATCCTTTGATTTTGGAAGAGCAAAAACCCATGTTGTCCTTGACACGGGGTACACTTTATTCTAATGGAGATTGGTATAATACCATCCCAACAAGTTTTATCAGTCCAAAACTGCGCCGTTTGAAACCGGCCCAACCAGCTTGGCGTAGCGAGCCAGCCAGCCGCTTGTGATATTCGGCTCGGGGCAAACCCAATTTTTGCGGCGCTCTTCCAGCTCCTCATCGCTGATGAGAAGATCAATGGAACGCTTGGAAAGGCTCAGGCGAATGCGGTCTCCGTTCTGCACCAGTGCGATTGGGCCGCCCTGCGCCGCCTCGGGCGCAACATGCCCCACAACACCCCCGCGGGACAGGCCGGAGAAACGGCCGTCCGTCACCAGGGCAACGTCCTTATCCAAGCCCTTGCCGCACAGCAGTGCGGTGAGCACCAGCATTTCCTGCATGCCAGGTCCTCCCTTCGGCCCCTCATAGCGGATCACCATCACATCGCCGGGCTTAATTCCGCCCATGAGCAGGGCGGCAAAGGCGGCGCGTTCGCTGTTATAGACCTTGGCGGGGCCTTCGTGCTCAAACATTTCCGGCTCCACACCCGCGCATTTGATGATTGCGCCCAAGGGGGCGATGTTGCCCTTGAGCACCATCAAACCACCCTCTTCGGAGTAGGGATTATCCATGGGATGGATGACATCCGTATCCAGCACCTCGGCCTTGCCGACGACCTCGGCGAGCGTCTTGTTGTGGATGGTTTCCACGCTGCCGTCCAGAATGCCTGCTTCAATGGCCTGTTTGATAACGGCGGAAACACCGCCCGCAACGTCCAAATCCTGCATCAAGTGGTGGCCGGAGGGGGAGAGCTTCACCAAATGCGGTGTTTCGCGGCTGATGCGGTCAAAATCGTCAATGCTGATGTCAATGCCCAGCTGGTGCGCGATTGCAGGGATGTGCAGCGCCGTGTTGGTGGAACAGCCGAGTAGCATATCCAGCTTAATGGCGTTATAGAAGGATTCCTTCGTTAGGAAGGAAGACGGCGTTATATCATATTTTGCAAGCTCGACAGCCAGCGCACCGGATTTTTTCGCCATATGATAGCGCTTTGCGCTCACGGCAGGGATGGTTCCTGTGCCGGGCAGGGAAAGGCCGAGCACCTCTGTCATGCAGGCCATGGAGTTGGCGGTGAACATCCCCTGGCAGGAGCCACAGCCGGGGCAGACCTCGTCTTCATAGGCGGCATAGGTCTCTAAATCCAGTGTACCCGCCAGCACTTTGCCCGCGGATTCCGCGATATCCTGCACATCCACGCGCTCCCCTTTATAGCAGCCCGCCATCATGGGTCCGCCGGTGACAACGATAGTCGGAATATCCAGCCGCAACGCGCCCATAATCATGCCGGGGATGATTTTGTCGCAGGAGCAAATCAGCACGATGGCGTCGCAGGTGTGCGCCATAGCCATGGATTCCACGCTGTCCGCAATCAATTCACGGCTGGGCAGAGAGTATTTCATGCCCGGCGTGCCCATGACGATGCCGTCACAGATGCCGATGGTGGAGAACTCCACCGGTGTGCCGCCGCCCATGTAGATGCCTTCCTTGACGGCCTGTCCGATTTTGTCTAAATTGGAATGGCCGGGGAAAAAGTTGGAATAGGAGTTGCAAACGCCGATAAACGGACGGTAAATTTCGTCCTCTGTTAAGCCTGCGCCCTTCATTAGGGAACGGGAGCTGATTTTGGATTCGCCGTTTTTGAGAATATCGCTGCGGAAATCTTCTCTGAGTTCTCTGTCCATGTTGTCGCTCCTTACGCTTATAGTTTTACATCGTATAAATTTTCCATAGCAATCTTGCGTTCACCGCGTTCAATCTGATGAATCATTTCTGTCAGTTGGGCGCAAATCGGAGTGGCAACGCCATGTTGTGCGCCCATTTTGGCGAGATAGCCGTTAAAATAATCTATTTCCGTTTTTTCGCCCCGCTCCAACGTTTGCAGGGTGGAAACCTTAACGCTGCTGTATTTCAACTTGCCCACAATGCGGAACAGCGTTTCGCAGATAAAATCATAGAGCTTCGCCTGGCTGAACAGCAGCAGGTTGTAGTTCAAAATGCCGTTAAATGCAGGAACCTCAATTTTCATGGCCTTGGCAACGCGGATGCCCTCCCGCGCAACGGCCAAAAATAACACCCGCGCGCGCTTGTCGTTGAGCATCGTGCCCAGCGTTACGCCTGTTAGGCCGCCCAGGGAGTTGATGCAGGAGTTAATAATCAGTTTGGAGAACAAATCACCGGTGATGTTTTTGGATATGGTGGTCGGCAGTACGGCGTTCATCATATCGCGCAGGTACTCCAGCTTCTCATTGCTTTCACCGGAGCGGTAGCCGATGGCGAATTCACCCAGGCTGGTCATTTCCACATCCCCCTGGGCATGCATCGTCGCGCCAAAGCCAATCATGCAGCTCACCGTGCGCTCATCGCCCACCACCTCCGCGAGCAAATCCGTGCAAATACCGTTTTGCATGCAGACAACGATGGAATCCGGCTTGAGTTTGGGAAGCATGTCCCGCGCAAGTTTTGGCATGATGAAAGCCTTGGTGGAAATGATGCAAATGTCATAGCCCGGTTCCAGATTTTCAATGCCGACCATGGTGTTCAGCTTTACGGTATGTTCCCCTCGCGCACCGCTCAGGTGAAAGCCCTGCTCGCGGAACTGCGCGGCGTAGGTTTCGTTTTCGCAGACAACATCCAACGGAAAACCGGCATTGGTAATTAGGGTTGCCACGGTTCCGCCGATTGCGCCGGGGCCTATCAATACAGAACGCATAAAACTCCTCCCAAATTTAAAGTGCTGCTCCGTTTCCATGTTACACGCCAAAGGCCTGTTGCGCAAGAGTTTACAAAGGACAGAACAAAATATTTACACTTTATTCAAATTTCATTGCAGAGCAGGTAACGGGCGGGTTCGTCCTCCTCAATTTGAGCAAAGCGCCTGCCGGGCGCAAGAAAGACGTTGTCGCTTCTATCGTCATTGATCGAGCTGACCTCGCCGCAGATGAGGTCACCCCCGCCGTATTTTGCATAAAAACGGTGGAATAGCCCCGGTGTAAGCGTAATGGAATTGCCCGGTGTGACGGCGATTGGCTCACCCGGGGCAAAGGTGTGCAGCACACCGTCCATGCGCACGCGCACCGGCGCAGTCTTGTCCGGCGCGGTGTCCGCCGTGGAGTTGTAAAGTTCCAACATCAGCACACCGCCGCCGCGGTTGATGATATCCTCCGTTTTGGTGATATGGAAGTGAAAGGGGATTTCCTGCTCCCGCTCCTGCCTCTGAAAAATCAACTTTTCGGCATAAGGCGTGCCGAGTTCCGGCCGCCCGTAACAGCCGTTGCGCAGGGTGAACAGCACGGAGCCGGTGGCGGAAAAATCTCCGCTGCCAAAGTCGGTGACATCCCAACCAAGGCCGATGCCACGCAGGTTTAAAAGGTTTTCGCCCTGTCTGTTCCAATCAGCTCTGTTCCAAAAAGCAAAGTCCGACAACGGAAGCTTGATTTCTCGCATAGCGGCAAGGGCGTAGTCGATGGCGGCATTAATTTCCGAACGTTTCATAGCACATCACACCTTTGTTATATTTAATTTTGAAATTCTTCCATGCTCGCAAGCAATTCCGGCAGGGGCTTAATAGCGTCTGTTGCTCCCGCGCCGGAAAGGCTGTAAGCAGCAACCGCCCCGGCAATGCGCAGGGATTCGGCCAGGCTCCAGCCGCGGTAAGCGCCGTATAAAATACCGGAGGCACACGCTTCGCCGGCGCCGACGGTGGATTTCAAAAAACCCTCCGGAATACGCCAGGATGGTGCCTGATAATAGGACCCTGCGCGTTCCGCCGCGCAGGAAAGTTCCGGCATATGAATCACCGCCCAGCGCCCCACGCCCATGTTCATCAGCGCGGCGCAAGCGGGTTGTAGATTCTGCATTACAATACTGCCGTCCCGGCTGCGCAGGGGGATGCCGGTGGTATGCGCGGCCTCCACCTCGTTAATAATGCAATAATCCGCATAAGCCAGCGCAGGGGGGACTAGCTTGCCAAAGCGTTCGCTGTCCTCGCTCACCACGTCCACGCTGGTTTGCATCCCCGCCCGCTTCGCCCCGTGCAGCACACGGCACAGCGCAGTGGGGTAATCCGGGTCAGGCGCGTCCAGCATGTCTAACAGCAGAATGTAGCCGATGTGCAGGATATCTGCCCGCAATTTCGTGAAATCAAAATGTGCGGGGGAGAGCAGCGCATTTGCACCGCGATAATGAAAAAATGTCCTGCTTCCGCCTCTCTGCTCCGTCATCACATCGGTGTAGGAGGTGATACCTTGGCGGCTGATGCCGGAAACATCAATGTTTGGGTGCGCCGCGAAACGCTGCAACACAAAATCCCCGGCGGCATCCTTGCCAACCAGGCCGATCGCTTGCAGGGGGAGGGAGGGATCCAATTTGGCGAGCGTTAACATACAGTTGCTCACCAACCCGCCCGTGCTGCGCGTTTCGCCGGAAATGGTGGTGAGCGTGTGCGGAGCGGGGTAACGTTCAATGTATTTGACGGTGTCCACGATTAGGTTCCCCGCCAGCGCAATACCTTGTTCCATGCCTATGCCCATCCTATATGATATTGTTGCCTAACTGCCCCCGCTTCACCTGCCGCAGCGCTTCCAGGCAAGCGGAAAGAGGTTGGCCTTGTGTGAAACATGTATAAAAATGCTCCGCGGTGTTGCACAGCGCGGGAGATAGCTTGCTGTGCATATGCATGAGTAATTGAGCCTGTTTCCACTCCGGCGCGGCTTGCGCAAGCAGCGCGGCGTAGCCGAAACAAATGGCAACAGGGTGTATGCCGCCTGTTTCGCAGGCGCACATTGCCCCGGCCAGCCGATCATCCGCAGCGAGCTTGCGCAGCGGGTCACGTGCCACGCGCTCACAACTGTCGCCAAGGCTCCGGTTGCTAAAACGTAGAAGCAAATCCTCCGCGTGGGTAAACACAGTACGGAACGGAACGCTGTAACGCTCCGAGAGCATCTGCGCAGCCTCGCTCATGGCGCTTTGCAAAACCAGGGCAATGTCACTGTCCCGTACGGCATCCGCGAGCAGCTCATAGCCCTTATATTGCCCCAGTGCGGCACAGATACAGTGCCCCATGTTGTGCAAATACAGCTTGCGCTCCTCATAAAACGCAAAGGGCGAGTGGGCAATCAGCCCCGCAACGTGCGGCACAGGGTTGCGGAAGGCCGCCGCATCAACGGGTAAAAAGCCATATTCCTCCACGGTGATGAACAGCGGATCTGCAGCCCCGCACTTTGCCACGGGCACCATGCGCCCAATTGCCGTTTCAATCAGACCACAGTGCTTTTCCCACGGGGAATCGGGTGAAAACTGCATACGCAGCCAATGCGCCAGATGCTTCGGCGCATCCTTAAGGTTTTCGCAAATCAAGATATCCAGGGGCTTTTTGTTTTGCTCCATCCGCTTACCCAAGCCCTGCGCCAGCAGCGGTGCAACCCGCTCCAGCACATTTGCGCCCAGGGCAGTGGCAAGGATATCGCAGTGTGTAATCTCAGCGGCGACAGCCTGTGCATCCCGCCCGTCTACCGCCCGCACCGGTGAAACAGTTTGTGTATAGGGTGCTTCACAGGCAAAGGCAATTTGGTAGCAGCCGCGTTGATTCATTGCCTCCACAATTACGGGGTCAATATCCACAAAAACAATTTCATACCCGGAGGCTGCAAACAACGGTGCAATAAATCCGCGCCCAATACTCCCCGCGCCGTACATCAATAATTTCATAGCCACCTTACGCATCATCCCGGTAGATAATATGCATGCGTTGCCGCTCTTCGTTGAAAGCCTGGCGAATCAATTCCTTTACGGAGATGGGGTCCTTGATGTTGTTGAGCACCACGGTGCCGTCCGTTACATCGGAACTGACGACGGTGATGTCGCCCACCTTCACCATTTTCTCCCCCATGGATTGGTGCACTTTTACATCCTTCACATTGCGCATTTCAATTTCCGTCTGTGTCGTCGTCAAAAGGCCGTGGGTGATGATAATGCGCTGATTGGTGATTTTGTAGCGCACACTGTTCAGCGGCCCCTTGACAGCATCGCTGACTCCTTCGGGTTTGCCCTCCCAGAGTACGATTTCTTCAAAGGGGGCGGCGGGCGGAGCCTCTTGCGCGGGCATACCGGCCAGGGCTGCGCCGCAGGAGGGGCAGAAGTTAGCATTTTCGGCATTGTAGCCGCATTTCGGACAGAACATAGTGTACACACTCCTCGTTATAATGTTTGGCAGCGGGGTAATATGCTTCGGTTTCATGAATGAATCGTTTATTCAGCGTCAAACTTCGGCAGTTTCCAGGCCATATGGGTTTTGGGGTTGAGCAGAATGCCTGCGCGAATGCGCTTATCCTGCAGTGCATTGCCCTGATACATGATGTCGGCTAAAGAGTGCAGGGAGATACCCTGACAGAGCGCTTCCTCGTTCATATCGGCCGGTATGGCAACCGTGACGGTGCGGGTTTCACCAGCGGGCAGGTCGAAATAGTTGTCTGAAAACGGGGTGTCAATCCCTTCGATTTCAAGCCTTACAAAGCGGGCATAGCGGTCGCTTTGCAGCGTGATATAGGCAAGGCTGCCTTGGGTTTTTACCCAGGAGGTGATGTGCGGTTTTGTGAGCGCGGCCAACCTATCCGGAACGAGCAGGGAGTAGGATTCGCTGACAACGGTGCCGTTTGCGTCCTCCAGGCGCAGCAGCAGTGCACAGTTGTTGTAGTCACCGCGGTTCAGAACATCCCGGTAACGCAGCTGCAGCGCCTTTTTTGCGCTGAGGGCGGCGATGCGGAGCTTTTTTTTGCCCTGCATACGCACTGTGCCGTCAAAGTTGACAATGCGGTATGTCGCCGTTCCCTGAAAATCCGCCGCGAGGTCGTTCATCACATAGCAGTCCGCGCGCTCTTTATAAAGGTCAGCCGCGATGCAGACCGGGGCGAAAAAGCGTTTTGCGAGGTATTGCAGGGCCTTATAGCGTTTTCCGTAGTCAATCCCCGCCCAAGAGGCCACCGGCCAGCAGTCATTATACTGCCAGTAGAGTGAACCGTTGCAACGCCCACGGTTGCGCCGCCAGAACTCTGTGGCATAGCGCATGGTTTCCGCCTGCACCAGCTGGGAGAGGTAGATAAAGTCGGGGAGCGAGGCAGGGTTGCGGTATTTTGCCAGCAGGTAGTACAGCATTTTTGCGTTGCCGCTGCCGCATTTTTGGTGAGAGAGCATGACAGGGCTGAAAATGGACGACTGTTTTTCGTCTGTAATTTCGGCAATCGTGCGCAGGGAAGGAAAGGATTCCATCCCAAATTCTGAGCAAAAACGTGCGGGCATTTTGCGGTAGGCTTCAATCGGCAGCATGCCGTGCCACACCGTCCACAAATGCGCGTCGCCTTTGTGCATGTTGACAGCGTCCTTAGGGCTGACGCCGGAGCTGGGGGAACCGGGCCAGTAGGGGGTGATGCCGTCCAGTTCATTGACCCACTTGCGCAGGGTGGTAAAGAAAAAGTCGTTGTTGACGGCGTAGAGCTTGTTCTGCCGCTTCTGCGCCCAGAGCGCGGCGCTCATTTGAATTTCATTGTTCCCGCACCAGAGCGCAAGGCTCGCGTGGTGGCGCAGGCGCAGCACGTTATCCTCCACCTCATGCCGCACATTTTCCAGAAACTCCGCTTCGTCCAGCGGATACAGTGCGCAGGCAAAGCCGAAATCCTGCCAGACCAAAATGCCGTAACGGTCACAAAGCTCATAAAATACATCGCTCTCATAATATCCGCCGCCCCAAACACGCAGCATGTTCATGTTCGCGTCTTTTGCCGCGCGGATATACCATTCCAAATCCGCCGCTGTAGTGCGGTTGACAAAGCAGTCCGAGGGAATCCAGTTTGCCCCCTTGGCAAAAATCGGCACACCGTTGACGGAAAAACAGAAGTTGCTGCCCCATTCGTCTGCACCGCTGTCCAGCGTTATGGTGCGCAAGCCAATTTGTTTCTCAATCTTGTCATCCTCGGCATAAACCGTAACCGTATACAGCGGTGCTTCGCCTAAGCCGTTGCACCACCAGAGCTGCGGCTGTTCCACCGGAATAGTAAAGCCTGCCCTGCCATTCACACTGTTTGCGTCAAGGCGGGTCTGTGTGCCGTCCGGCGCAGTGAGCGTGCATGACACTGCGCAGGCATCGGGTTGTGAGCCGTCAAGGGAGGCACGGACGTTTAGCGTAACGCTGCCCATACTGTGCTGTTGTGTAATGGCAACGTCCGCAATTCGTACGCGGCTGTAGCCCTCCAGCCGGACGTCCCCCGTGATGCCGGAGGGGGGCAAAATCGGGCCCCAGTCCCAGCCGAAGTGACACTGCACCTTGCGCAGATAATTTACGCCCTTCTCGCCCGCCGCCATGTTTGGGATTTCCCGCTTCTCCCGCGCCGCGCGGGCGTAGGTTACAGGGGAACGCAGCAGCACTTCCAGCCGGTTTTCGCCCGGCTGCAGCAAATTTTGCACAGGAAAGCGATAGCTGCGGTGGCAGTTCTGCGTTTTTGCTACGGCATGCCCATTGAGCGAAATTTCAGCAAGCGTATCCACGCCGGAAAGCACCAAATCTACGCGTTCCTCGGCAAAAAGCGCTGCATCCGCCGTAAAGTTCCGTGTATAACAGTAATCCTTCTGCGCAAGCTTGGACGCTCGGTATTCATTCAACTCCCAGTAAGGGTCATCCAGCCTGCCCGCGCGCATCAAATCCAGGTAGTTGCAGCCGGGGATGTGCCCTTGGATTGCTTCGCCGCCTATTTCGCAAAGAGTCCAAATGCCGGATAAGTCCTGCTGTTTCATGGTGACAATACCTCCTTAGGCAGAATTTATATCAATCATATTCCTCACGAAACCACGCTTTTACCATTTGCGATCGGAAAGGGCTTTAGTTTCATTCTTTCTGGCGGATTTTCGTATTTCTCACGAAGATCCTGGAATTTTTGTTTGGTAATATAGTGATTTTTGCCATCCAGCACTTCCACGTAGTAAGCCTTTTGTTCCAAATCTGAGTAGTCAGAATGTATATCGGTCAATTCCGTTAAGCTGTTCGCATGTGCATCCAATCTATAAGAGGATAATGAGGCGTGTGCAGCACCACTCGAACCAATAGTATAAATGGTGCCGTCTGTTGCAATTGCGCCTCGACACCTTCTAAAAAATGATATCAACAGAATTGGCTTTCCGGATTTTAATGTAAAGACCGACCGGGGAAAGAGCTCTGTGCCATCGATAGAGCCAAGAAATAACTCCGGAGTTCCATCGTTATTGAAATCTTTCACGCAATAGCCTAATTTACCATAGGGGGGAGGGTCAACAAATCCGGTATCTCCAAAAGCGCGGCCATCATTGATAGTTTCATTTCTGTTTAGGCGCTCCGAAAGAAGATACAGGTCATCTAAAATAGGATTGTAGGAACTTGGTGCCCCTTTATAGGAGTTGGGATAGCGAACCGATATGTTTGGTAGGTCATCAGAAGACGTCGGAATATCGTATGGGTTAACCGCACCGGGGTGCAGTGGCACAAAATGCAGAGTCATCCGTTTTTCTGGATGATTATGTTGCTCAAACAATATATCAAATTCCTTTTCACTCATCCGGACTTCCTTGCCGTTTTCTGTTTTCACCCAATACGGAACAGGAACATCCCCGTCAGAAAAAGAAAGAGCGGCGTTTGCCTGGGAAATGGTTGTGAATTCCGACTTCCCGGCTTCCAGACGAAAAGCATCCAAGGAGCAATACCCGGCACCCATATAATCTACACATCGGTAAAATGTGCCATCAGCGGCTAAAATGGTCTGGTCACCCAATTTAGAAGAGTCCTTGATGTGTGTAAGCTGCCCATTTTGTATAGTAAAAACAGCATAAATCCCCGGATTTTGTTTGCGGAGGTAGTCTTGGGAAGTATCCAGCAGAAGCAATTCCGGGTTTTTATCGCCATTCAAATCGGCCAAAGCATACCCGGAGGCTCCTTCAATACCGCCGTGCGGATATGTGACATATCCTCTTTTCTGTATTTCGTCTTGAACCTCTTCACATTCATTCAAAATCCCCTGTGCAACCTCACCGTTACGGTTCAAAGTTTCATAGCGATGCAGAAGCTCACCATATAAGTAAAGGTCATCCAAAACCGGTGCATATGCATCGGGGACGTTCGGGTAGGATGCGGGAGCGGTGATACGCTCTCCCATAAATAAAATGGATACATTTTCAGTTGCGCCTTCTGCACTGCTTGGTTCAGTTGCATCCGTTTCCTTTGGTAATACACATTCTGTTGAGGTTTCTGCGCGGATTGGCTCTGTTGAGCCTGCTCCCTCCGGTAAGGTTTTTGAGCAGGAACACAAAACAAAAGCGGATATCATAGCAAAAAACAACAAAAACTTTTTCATAGCAATTCTCCGTTCAGCATCCAATTTTGATGCTCCGTAATTTTCACCGTCTGAAAACTGCCAATTAGGGATTCATCGGCCGGGAAGGTGATAACCAGATTCCCCGCGCTGCGTCCGGAGAGGTTCCCTGCCTTGCGGCTGGCCTTTTCCTCGCATAAAACACGCATTTCGCGCCCCATGAGCGCCGCGCTGCGCTTGGCGGCGATGGATTCCTGCAAATCCAGCAGCGCTTGCATGCGCTGCGCCTTTTCTTGATGTGGCACAGGGTCGGGCATGGCGAAGGCTCGTGTGCCTTCCCGTGCCGAGTAGATGAAGGTGAACAGAGAGCTGAACTGCGCCTGTTCCACCAAGGTAAGGGTTTCGGCGAATTCCTCCTCCGTTTCCCCGGGAAAGCCTACGATGATGTCGCTTGTGACGCAAAGCTCCGGCATTACTTCACGCGCGTAGGCAAGCAGCTCCAGGTAAGTTTCGCGGGTGTAGCCCCGGTTCATTTCCCCCAGAATGCGGTTGCTGCCGCTTTGCACAGGCAAATGCAAATGCCCCGCTACCTTGTTGCAGGCAGCCATGGTGTCCAAAAGCTCCCGGGAGCAATCCTTGGGATGTGAGGTCATAAAGCGAATCCAAAAATCGCCCTCCATGGCGTCCAGCTCCCGCAGCAGGCGTGAGAAGTTTACACCGCCCGAAAGGGTTTTTCCATAGGAATTGACATTTTGCCCCAGCAGGGTGATTTCTTTATATCCCTGCGCAATCAGTTCCTGTGCCTCCGCCAAAACCGCGTCCAGCTCCCGGCTGCGCTCCCGCCCGCGTACATAGGGGACGATGCAGTAGGAGCAAAAATTGTTGCAGCCATACATAACGGGCAGCCAGGCCTTATAGCTGCTGTCCCGCAGCAGTGGAAGCTCCTCGTGGATTTCGCCCTCCGATTGCGGCAGAAGGAACATGCGCCTGCCCTCGCTCAGATTGCGGTAGAGCAGCTCCGGCATACGGTGGATAACATGTGTGCCGAACACAATATCTACAAAGCTGTAGCTCTGCCGTATTTTTTCCGCAACCTGCTCCTGCTGCATCATACAGCCGCACAGGAGAATACGCAGGCTGCGTTTTCGCTCCTTCAGCTTTTTTACCGCGCCCACGTTGCCGAACACACGGTCCTGCGCGTGTTCGCGTATGGCGCAGGTGTTGTATAGGATTAAATCCGCCTTCTCGCGTTCCTCGGTAAAGGCATAGCCCATTTCCGCGAGCATGCCCTTGAGCCGTTCCCCGTCTGCCACGTTGCCCTGGCAGCCAAAGGTATGAACAAAAGCGAGCGGCTGCTCGGCGTATTGCAGGCTCAGCAGCTCCCGCGCAAGGGCGGCATAATCTTGGTTTGTCTCCTGCAAGCTATTCGTCCTCTCCGTTTTAAATATGCTGTTTGCCGGTGTATTGCTCCGCACGCAGGCGTAGCACACAAACGGCCTCCAACTGCGCGGGGGTGAAGGCAAAGTCCCGGTCTGGCGCAAAGGCTCGCATGAAACAGCGCATTCCATCTGCTTTCTGCGCGTGTTCTGTTAGAATTTCAACTTCCCCCCAGCCGATGATGCTGCGGTAACGAGCGGAATATTCGCAGGCATTCTCGCCCGGCAGCAGCGCAAAGGCGCAGTCCATTTCAAAGCAGACCTTTGGGTTGCCGCGCAGCATATCCAGTTTTTTGCCCTCTTTCGCACAGTGGAAGTAGAGCGTTAAAGCGCCGTTATCCAGCGTATAGCCGAAATTCAACGGCACCACATAGGGCATGCTCCCGTTCGTCATCCCAAGGCGGCAGATTTTACAACCGTCCAGAATTTCCCGGATTTCCTCACTGCTTGTCACAGCACGGTCTTGTCGTCTCATGCTTCCTCTCCAAATATATCATTCTGCAGCGCAAACAGCTCCGCACGGCGCTGCTCCTGCGCTTTGTCATCCAATGCATAGCCGCCGTCCGTTGTTCGGCGCAGCATGCTGCCGCCGCGCACACCCGCGGGCAGTTGGCTAAGGGGGAGGGGAAAGCTGCTGCCGTCCTCCCGCTCCAAAATTGCAAATTCGCCCTCCAAGCGATCGACCGAAAACAGTTCCATCAGCTGTTATCCTCATTTTCATAGTAGGTGAAAATCTTGTTGCCATCGCTGCCCATTACAATGGTGCCGCAAATATCTGTGCGCAGCACCGCTGCGCCGATATCGGCAAAGCGCTGCAGCGCCGCGTCGTGCGGGTGGCCGTAGGAGTTGCCCTGCCCGCAGCTGATGACAACGGTTTTGGGCTTCACCCGCGCAAGGAGCTGTGCGCAGGAGGAGGTTTTGCTGCCGTGGTGACCCGCCTTAAACACATCCGCCTGCAGTGCGGCGCCGCTTTCGAGCAGCTCATTCTCCCTGTCCTGTTCCGCATCCCCTGTGAATAAAAACGCGGTATTTCCGTAGCTAAACCGTGTGGCGATGGACATGTTATTCAGTTCCTCTGACTGGGTGTCCGGCGCATAGACGGTAAAGCCGGCTTCGCCCAAGGTATAGCTACTGCCTGTTTTTGCAGCAATGGCGTTGATTTTTTTCGTCTGAATGGTTTTTAGCAGTGTTTCGTATGTTTTCGTGGTGGGGGTGTTCTGCTTGCCCAGGCGCGGCATAATAATGTGTTCCGCCGGTATCGCCTCCAACAGCTCCGCCATGCCGCCGATGTGGTCGGCGTGCGGGTGGGTGGCAATCACATAATCCAGCTTCTCCACCTTCTGCTCCCGTAGATAGGCGATAATTGCTTTTGCCTGCGGCTGCTCGCCTGCGTCAATCAAGACTGCGCCGGAATCCGTCTGCACCAAAATACAGTCCCCCTGGCCGACGTCCAAAAAGTGCACGCGCAGCGGCTGCTCCCGCACCTGAGCCATTGCGGCATATTCCGGCCCGGCCAACAGGCCGTCCAATTTACCGCTATCCTCCAGATAATACAGCCCAAAGGCGAGAAGCAGAGCCAGTATCCCGCCGAGCAGCTGTATACCGCGATTCTTCTTTTTACTTTTTCTGCGTTTTTTGTTTGCCATAAGGCCTCCCTGTGTGCTCCGGTTTTATTAAGCAGTGCGCGGCGGAGCCGATTAAATCCCGCCGCCCTGCGCGCACAAGCGCCTCCAGCACAAGAGAACGCTTGCTTGGGTCTGTAAATTGTAGCAGCGCGCGCTGCATGGCTTTATCCTGCGCCGTTTTGGCAACATAGACCGGCTGCAGGGTATAGGGGTCCAGCTCCGTGTAAAACATGCAGGTGGCAATAGTCCCCGGTGTTGGGTAAAAATCCTGCACCTGCTCCGGGCGGATGTTGTGCTTTTTCAAGAACAGCGCCAGCTCCACGGCGTCTTTTAAGGTACTGCCGGGGTGGGAGGACATCAGGTAGGGCACCAGATACTGCTCCTTTCCCGCTGCGTTTGTCAGCCGAGCATACTGTTGCAAAAAACGCAGATATGCCTCAATGTGCGGCTTGCCCATATAGTCCAGCACGGCGGCGGAGCAGTGCTCCGGAGCCACCTTGAGCTGCCCGCTGACATGGTGCTCCACCAGCTCGCGGAAAAATGCGTCATCCCTGTCCGCAAGTAAATAGTCAAAGCGTATCCCGGAGCGGATAAACACCTTTTTTACCTTTGGCAGCGCCCGCACGGCGCGCAGGATATCCAGATACTCCGCATGGTCGGCGGAAAGGGCGGCGCAGGGCTTTGGCGCAAGGCATTTTTTGCCCTTGCACAGGCCGTGCTCCCGCTGTTTTTCACAGGAGGGGTGGCGGAAATTCGCCGTCGGGCCGCCGATATCGTGGATATAGCCCTTGAAATCCGGCAGGGTGCTGAGCTTTTTTGCTTCCGCCAGAATGGATTCCTTGCTGCGGGAGGTGACCGCACGCCCCTGGTGAAAGGCGAGAGAACAGAAATTACACGCGCCGAAGCAGCCGCGGTTATGTGTGATGGAAAACTGCACCTCTTCAATTGCGGGCACTCCGCCCTGCGCGTTGTAGCAGGGGTGTGGGCGGCGCTCGAAGGGGAGGGCATAGATATGGTCAAGCTCTGCCGTGGTCAAAGGCGGCATGGGCGGGTTTTGCACCAGCATGCGTTTGCCGTGCCGCTGCTTCACAAGCCTGCCGCGTACGGCGTCCTGCTCGTCCTGTTGCATGCGGCAGGAGACGGCGTATTCCCGTTTACTCGCGCAGACGTTTTCAAAGGCGGGGCACTCCGCGCCGCCCCAAGGCGTTTCGCGCGGGTCAACCGCATAGCAGCAGCCGGGAATATCCCGCAGAGTGCCGACAGCCTCCCCCTGCGCAAGGCGGGCGGCAATTTGGAGAATTTGATTTTCCCCCATGCCATAGACCAGCAAATCCGCGCCCGATTCTATCAACAGGGAGGGACGCACGGCGTCAAGCCAATAGTCATAGTGCGCAAACCGGCGCAGGGAGGCCTCCAGCCCGCCGAGTATCAGCGGAATATCGCCGAACAGAGCGCGGATGTTGCGGGCATAGGCCAAAACGGCGCGATCCGGGCGCAGACCCGCTTTTCCGCCGGGGCTGTAAGCATCCTCGCTGCGTTTGCGCTTTGCGGCGGTGTAGTGCGCAACCATGGAATCCAGATTCCCGGAGCTGACCAAAAAGCCCAGGCGCGGTCTGCCGAAGCGCCGGTAGTCTTCCGCCGTCTGCGGTTGCGCCAGGATGGCGATGCGGTAGCCGGCGTCCTCCAGCACGCGGGAAATTAAGGCGGCTCCAAAGCTGGGGTGATCCACATAGGCGTCCCCGGTTACAAACACAAAATCCGCGGCGTCCCAGCCGCGGCTTTGCATATCCTCTTTGTTGACAGGTAAAAACATGGTTAGGGCTGCACCAGCTGCGAGGGGTGCTTTTCAAAAAAGTCCACGCGCGGCTCCAAAAACAACGGCTGATGCGTGGCCGGGTCGTCCATAAAGAAGTAAACGGGCTGCAAAATGTGCTCCCAGGAGAAAAAGCGTTCGCTCTCCCCAAGCTGTAAATAGTGCAGCAGCATTTCTGTGCCTTTTGGCGCAACCGGGTGGGTCAGAATGGAGGCGATGCGCACCATATGGAAGCAGTCTATCAGTGTCTGTGTGCGCAGGGCGCTGTCCTGCGCCGCGTCCGCCTCCTTCATGTATTTTGACCAATATTTGTTTGCCCCGCGAATGTAGTTATCCAAGAGGTTCATCACATTGTGGAACTCAAATTTCATCGTCAAGCGCTCATATTCGCATATGGCCTCTTCGGCCTCCTGCAGCACGGTTTCGCTGACGGTGCCCACGGGGATTTTGCCGTCATAATACTGCTGCGCGGTGTAGAAGCAGGAGCGGATGATGCGGTTGAACACGTTTGTGAGCAGATTGCCCTCTTTCAGAACCGGGTCGCTGTCGCGCTCCTGCGCCTTGGGGTTCAGCGGCTTGGGTTGGAAGCTGACGCTGCGGATGCCAAGGCCAAGGCCGAGAAAATGTGCGCGCAGCTGATCCGGGGTGTAATAAGCGAGTAAATCCGCGGCCATGGGCGGCTTGACAGTGCCGCTGCTGGAGGCCTTTTTATCCAGGAACAACAAATGGTTGTTCGCCACCAGGGTGGGCAGCTGCAACGCGCCGTTTTCCGGCTGCGCCGTGCTTTGTTTCCCCTGTAGCGCCATGAACAGCGCCGGTTCTGCCAGGCCGTAAAAATAGATATTGTCCTGCCCGATGAACTGGAAGATGCCTGCGTCCCTATCACACCACCAGTTTTTCCACTCGTCCGCTTGCGCGCCATGCTGCGCCAAGTAAGTTTTGGTGAACGAAATCGGTGCCCAGAGCGATTCGGGCCAGACCCAAAAGGTTTGGTCAGAAAGGCCGTCCAGCGTTGGCGCGGGGACGCCCCATTCCGTGTTCCCCGTCAGGCGGAAGGGCACAAGCGCCTTGCCCGTGCGAAAACGTACACCCGCCTCGGCCAGCAGATTGCAGGCCTGCTCGCGGTCTTTCAGGCTGTGGAAGGTCAGGATGGCGGAGGGCTTGTTCTCCTCCTCCAACAGTTCGTGCTCCGGCAGCGCGGCGTATTGCGGCGTTTCGCGCAAAAGCTCCAGTTGGTCTTTTTTGATGTGAATCACGGGTGGGCGCAAAAATTCCGCCAGAGTTTTCGTTAAAAGCGGGCGCGTGTTTGGATTTTGCTCCAAAAGCGCAACCCATTCACGCAGCTTGCCGTCAAAATCCTCCAAATTAAAATACCAGTTTGCAACGTCGCGCATCTCCGGCTTCTTTCCGGAAAGGGTGCTCTTGGGGAAGAGCAAATCGCGCGGCATATATTGGTGACCCAAATCGCATTCATCCGCATACCCTTTTTCGGACTGGCAGCCCTCAATCGGGCATTTGCCCACAACCTGCCGCCCGTTGAGCAGCACCTCGAAATCCGGGTCATAGAACTGCGAGGTCACAGTTTTGGTCAAATACCCCTGTGCATACAGCTTTTCAATGACCTCGCGGGAGAGTGCGGCGTGGATTTCTTTTGCTTCATCCAAGCCGGAGGCGGCAAAGAGGTTCAGCGCAATTTCATAGTCGCCCAGCGTCTGCTTCTGCGCCCGGTGATTCTTGGAAATAAAATCCGTAATCTCCCCCTCAAATTCTCCGCTTTCCCGCAGTTTACGAAAGTTTTCGGAGATGGGGGAGCCGTAGCAATCCGTTCCGGATACAAAAATCACATTTTCTTTGCCCAAACGGTCGCGTAAAAAGCGGGCGAAAAAATCCGCATGGACAAACACGCCGCCGATATGCCCGAAATGCAGTTCCTTATTGCCGTAAGGCATGCCCGCAGTAATGACAGCGCGCTTGGGGAAGGCCGGTCTGTTTGCTTCACTCATATCGTTAACTCCCTGTCTAATCAAAATTACAACTCATCGTCTATATCAAACGGGGGCGCATCCTGCGCACCCTCCGCCGCCGCGCAGGCAAAATCGTCGCTGCCCAGGGCGTGCATTTCCATAAACTGCTGTTTGGTGATGAGCACCTTGCGCGGCTTGGAGCCTTCAAACGGGCCGACTACGCCGCCTTCCTCCAGCTCATCCATAATGCGCGACGCGCGGGCGTAACCCAGCTTCAGCTTTTTCTGCAATAGGGTGGTGGAAGCAATCTGCGATTCTGCCACCACACGCACAGCCTCGATATACAGCTCGTCCCGCTCGCCGTCCGCGCCGCCGTCCTCGGCACCCAAGGATGCGCCGGCACCCCTCTTCTTCTGTCCGGCGGAAGCGGCGTTGCGTTCCATTTCCTGAATCATGGTTTCGTCATACTCAGCGCTGGCCTGGTTGCGGATAAAATCCGTTACGGCCTCCACCTCGCCGTCCGAAATGAAGCAGCCCTGCACGCGGATGGGCTTGGAGAATCCGACAGGGTTAAACAGCATGTCGCCGTTGCCCAGCAGTTTTTCCGCGCCGGACATGTCCAAAATCGTGCGTGAATCAATCTGGGAGGAGACGGACAGGGCGATACGGCTGGGGATGTTCGCCTTAATGATGCCCGTGATAACGTCCACGGAGGGGCGCTGCGTTGCGATAACCAGGTGCATGCCGGCCGCGCGTGCCATCTGTGCCAGGCGGCAAATGGCGTCCTCCACCTCGTTCGGCGCAATCATCATTAGGTCGGAAAGCTCGTCGATAAAAATTACAATTTTTTCTAGCTTGCGCATTTCTTCGTTGCGCTCCGCGAGGTTGTTGTAACCCGTAATGTCGCGCACGCCCA
This sequence comes from Oscillospiraceae bacterium, assembly GCA_031549535.1. Taxonomy (GTDB): domain Bacteria; phylum Bacillota; class Clostridia; order Oscillospirales; family Acutalibacteraceae; genus JAVBPP01. The sequence continues at coordinate 1,077 of JAVBPP010000057.1, read as the reverse complement.
ATTCAGAGAACAGCTTGTATCGCTTGGTCATCTCATTCACGGCCATGCCCAGCGCGCCCGCCGCCTTGCGGGGATCCGCCACAACGGGCATGAGCAGGTGCGCAATACCGTTGTAAATCGTAAATTCCACCTGCTTGGGGTCAATCATAATCAGCTTGATTTCGTCCGGCGTTGCGTTGTAAAGGATGCTGGTAATCATGGAGTTCATGCAAACGGATTTACCGGAGCCGGTGGTTCCGGCGATGAGCAGGTGGGGCATTTTTGCGAGGTCTGCTGTGATGATGTTACCTGTAATATCTTTGCCCAAGGCAACGTTAAGCTTACTTTTCGCGTTGCGGTAATGGTCGGAGCCAATAATTTCCCGCATGCCGACCATGGATTTTTGTTTGTTCGGCACCTCGATGCCGATGGCGGATTTATTGGGGATCGGCGCTTCGATGCGCACACCCGCCGCGGCAAGGCGCAGGGCAATATCGTCCGCGAGCTGCGTGATTCTGCTGATGCGTATGCCCGCCTTGGGCTCCAGCTCATAGCGTGTAACGCTCGGTCCGCGGCTGATGGCGAGGATTTCCGCGCTGACGTTAAAGCTGTTGAGCGTTTCAATCAGCTTTTGCCCGGTAACATCATTTTGCACATTCAAGGTTGTGCCAAATTGATTGGGCGGTGTGACAGTGAGCAGCTCAATCGGTGGCAGGCGATACTGCGCCGGGTTCAGCGGTAGATTCTCAAAGGTCGCTTCCTCCGGTTCGGGCTGCTGTGCCTGCGCTTTGACCGGGCGCTTTTTTTTCGGCGGTACCGAATCCGGTGCGGGGGGTGGCTCCTCGGCCTCTCCCGGCATGACGGGGGGAGTGTCCAGCGAGGGGAGCATGAAGTCGTCGAAGCTGTTCCCGCTCGTCTCCGGCGGCGGCTCCACATCAATGGGCAGGGGAGGGGGATTGAATTTCTTCTTGCCTGCCTTGCCTCTTTGCGTTTCCGGTTCCGCTTGTAATTGTTTTAACAGATGCAGGCGGGTCTGCTCACGCTGCTCTTGCTCGTAGGCGCGGTTTTGGGCGTGTTCTTCCGCGCGCTCGTTCAAAT
>JAVBPP010000018.1:0-6725 GCA_031549535.1 Oscillospiraceae bacterium | reverse complement strand
TGTTGTGAGCGAGGATAGTTAGCGACACAGGCTGTTGCTTCGGCACGTAACAGTGTTTGGTGCAGGAGCAATATGAAGCGGCGTTCCCGGTTTTGGGGACGCCGCTTTTATCTGCGCATTTTGATTGACAAAAAAAACACAAGGCTCTATACTGAAGGCTGTATACGAAAATGCGAGGGGCGTGGGTGAAGATAGACATCACACAAATCAAGCTTGTGTGCCCGCATAACTGCAGCCCTTTTGAAGAGCGGGTTGCACAAATATTTTGTGAAGAAGTGGCTTTGCGCGCAGGACTGGAAGTGGAGCGCACGGCGGAGCCGCCGGTGAGCGGTAGCTATCTGCTGATTCGGCGCATGGATTTGCTGAAAAAGCACCATCCCCGGGCGTATGCCCGCATCGCGCAGCTGGAGCCGCCCGGGGCGGAGGGCTTTTGCCTTTCCGTCACAACACAGGGGGCGGACCTCCAAATCATCGTTGCGGGTGCGGACGACCGCGGCTGCCTTTACGGCATGGCCAGGGTGCTGCGCAAGCTGGAGCTGCGCAGCGGGGAAATCCATACAACGCGGGAGCTGCGGGATATGTCCGTTACGCCGCGCTACCCTCTGCGGGGGCATCAGCTGGCCTATCGGGATAAGCAGAACACCTGCCCAAGCTGGGACGTGGCGGAGTTTGACCGCTATATCCGAGATTTGGCGCTGTTCGGCTCCAACGCCATTGAGATTTTGCCGCCCCGCACAGACGACGCCGGCTACTCCGCGCACTTTCGGCGCGACCCCTTTGAAATGATGGTCAGCCTCTCCCGCGTCATCCACTCCTACGGCATGGATGTGTGGCTGTGGTACCCCAATATGGGGCTGGATTACAGCGATGCCGCCACCGTTGAGCAGGAGCTGCGGGAGCGGGAGCGGATTTATGCGCGTATTCCCTATCTGGACGCTGTCTTAATCCCTGCGGGGGATCCCGGCCTGCTGATGCCGCAGGCGTTTTTCCCGGTGGTGGAGGCCGGCGTTCGGGTGCTGCATCAATACCACCCGCATGCCCGCGTTTGGGTTGCACCGCAGGTGTTTCATCCGCAGCCGGGCTGGTATGCGGATTTTTACAGCGAAGTAAACAAGCAGCCGCCTTGGCTCTACGGTGTCTGTTTCGCGCCCTGGGTTATGGATACCGTTCAAGAAATGCAGGCAAAGCTGCCGGATATTTATAAAAACCGCATCCGTCACTATCCGGATATCACCCACAATTCCCACAGCCAGTTTGAGCTGGCCGATTGGGACATGGCGCTTGCGCTGACACAGGGGCGGGAGGGCTACAATGCCCGCCCGGCGGCGATGAAGCAGATACATAATCTGCACGCCCCCTTCACCATAGGCTCTCTGACTTATTCGGAAGGGATTCACGATGATGTGAATAAAATGGTATGGGGCGACCAGGATTTTGACCCCGATATGCCCGTGGAGGAAACCCTGCGGGATTATGTGCGCCTGTTTATCGACCCCGCTTTCACGCAGGAAATGGCGGCGCTTTTGTTGCAAACAGAACAAAGCTGGATTGGCCCGCTTGCGCAGAATAGCAATGTAGACGCGGTATACGAGGGCTTTCTGGCGCTGGAGCAAAAGGCAGGCGCAGGGGTGCGGGGGAATTTCCGCTTTCAGATGGCGCTGGAACGCGCTGTCAGCGATTATCAAATCAAGCTGCGGGCGGTGCATGACACGGCCTTGGAGCGGGAGGCGCTTGCCGTGCTCTCGCGTGCGAAGGAGCAGGGCAGTGTCCAAGCAATCCGGGAGGCAAGGCGGCTGCTGCGCAACACCTTTGACGAGCCTGTCGGGCTGGAGCAGCGCAAAAAAATCCAGCAACTGGCGGATAGCCTGCGCGAGGGCTGCGGCATTCGCCTGACGACCCGCCGCCACGGCGCGCAGAGCTGGATACGCGGCGCAAGCCTGGATTCCCTGGATACGCCGTTGAACGACTCTCGCTGGTATCTTGCACAGCTGGCAGGCATTGCCGCCCTGGCGGGGGAGGAGGAGCGGCTGGCGGAAGTGAGCCGGCTACTCAGCCGTTGCAATCCCGGGGAGGGCGGCTTTTATGACTGGCTGGGTGACCCGGAGAGCTTTCATAGGCGCGTGGTGCAGGAAAAAAGCTGGGGGGAAGATCCGGGCTATCTGCGCTCCCCCGTGCTGTGCCATGACCCCTATGGCATCCAGTGGCTGATGCACCGGATGGAGGGCTGGTATGATGAATTTCCCATTACCCTGCGCTGGGTCGGCCGCGCGAGAACACTCTACGGCACCCCCTTGCAGCTGCGCTACAGCGGCCTTGACCCCAAGGCACACTACCAAATCCGGGTCGCCTATCCGGATTTGCTCACCGCAGAACCGGGAACAGTCTATGAGCTGCAGCTGTGGGCAGGGGAGAGCCTGCTTCATGACTGCCTTACCCCGCATGCCAAAGAGCAGAACCCGATTCGCACGTTTGCGCTGCCGCCGGAGGCCTATCGGGACGGAGACTTGCGGCTGACCTGGCAAATGAAAGGGACGCTGTACCCCGTGAGTGTCAGCGAAATTTGGATTGTGAAAGAATAATCATAGGCAATTGCGAAGCGTAAGAAATAGCGGACGGCCGATGGCCGCCCCTACGACCATGTAGGGGCGCGCATTGCGCGTCTGGGACTTTCGCAAGCGCCTAAATAATCAGATATGGAGGCTAATAATTGGACATTATCATTGTAGGGAGCGGCAAAATTGGCTTTGCGCTGGCAAAGGAGCTTTCCTTGCAAAAGCATAACATCAGCGTGGTGGATATCCGCCAGGATGTGCTGGAGGGCTCCTCCGACCGCCTGGATGTCAACTGCATTGAGGGCAACGGAATGAATATGGATACGCTCAAGGAGGCCGGTGCCGAGGATGCCGACCTGATTATTGCCGTCACGGGCAATGACGAGCTGAATATTCTCATCTGCGTTGTGGCAAAAAGCCTGGGCACACACAACGCCGTTGCCAGAATCCGTAATCCGGAGTATACCGGGGAGCTGGAGCTGTTCAAAACCCGGCTGGGGATTGACCGCATCATCAACCCGGAGCTGGAGGCGGCCGTTGAAATCTCACGCCTGCTTTCCCTGCCCGTTGCAAACAAGGTGGATGCCTTCGCCAATGAGCGGGTTGAAATCGTGGAATACACGGTGGAAAAAGACGATTTGTTGGCGGGGAAGGCGCTTTCCAAATTACAGCTCCCTGCGCATGTGCTGGTCTGTGGTGCGGTGCGCGGCGGGGAGTTTCGCATTCCGGACGGCTCCGATGTGCTGGAGGAGGGGGACGATATCTACCTCTCCGGCACACTCATCGGCCTGAACAATTTCTTCAAGGCAATCGGCCACCGGAGCCACAAGGCCAAGGATATTATGATTATCGGCGGCAGCAGGATGGCTGTTTACCTCGCCAGGCTCGCACGGAAAATGGGGATTCAGGTGCGCCTAATAGAACGCAATCCCGAGCGCAGCGTTGCGCTGGCTAAGCTGCTGGATGATTGCCTGATTATCTGCGGCGACGGCACGGACGAGGAGTTGCTCCTCTCCGAGGGGTTGAAAAAAATGGACGCCTTTATTGCGCTGACGAATAACGATGAAGAAAACATGCTCTCCTCTTATTACGCGAAGAAGCAGGGCGTCGTAAAGGTTATCCCAAAAGTGAACCGCCAGAATTATCAGGAACTGACGCAGGAGCTGGGGATTGAGAGCGCGGTCTGCACAAAAAATGTAACAAGCGACCATATGCTCCGCTATGTGCAGGCCTTGCAAAACACAAAGAGCCACGCCATGCAAAAGCTGCTTCGCATTGCGGGCGATAAGGCGGAGGCGGTGGAGTTCATCGTTCCGCAGGAAAGCAAGGCCGCGGGGAAGAATATCAGCGAGTTACACCTCAAGCCGGATGTATTGATTGCCGCCCTGGTGCACGGGCGGGAGGTTGTAATTCCCAGCGGAAAACAGCGCATTCACGCAGGAGATCAGGTTTTGATTTTCACAAAAAAGGTTACGCTGCATGTGTTTGACGACATTTTGGAGTAAGGGTGGAACAGAATGAATTATCGAATGAATTTGCGCCTATGCTCCCTTTGTCTGTTGATTGAGGCGCTGTTTATGCTTTTGCCGGTGGCCTTTGCTGTATATAAGGGCGAGGCGCTGTATCCGTTTTTGCTTACCATCGCCATCCTTTTGGCGGTGAGCCTGCCCGTCCTGCTGTTGGTGAAGCCTTATACCAAGGTTCTTTATGCCCGGGACGGCTGGTTTACTGCCGGCGCGATTTGGATTTTAATTTCTCTCATGGGTGCGCTGCCGTTTTATATCAGCGGCATGTCCCCCTCCTACATCGATTGTTTTTTTGAAACGGTCTCCGGCTTCACGACTACGGGCGCGAGTATCCTCACCCAGGTGGAGCATCTGCCCGGCAGTATACTGATGTGGCGGAGCCTGACCAACTGGGTTGGCGGCATGGGCGTGCTGGTGTTTTTGCTGGCGCTTTTACCGGTGGGCGAGGTGGATATGCGCTCGCTGCATTTGCTGCGCGCGGAATCCCCGGGGCCGACGGCGTCCAAGCTTGTGCCTAAAATGGCGCAGACGGCTAAAATACTCTATATCATTTATTTCGTGCTCACCATGCTCACCATCCTTGCGTTGGTGCTGGCGAAGATGCCGTTTTATGACGCGGTGCTACATGCCTGGTCGGCGGCGGGCACGGGCGGTTTTTCCTGCCGGAACGCCTCCATCGCCTATTATGACAGTGCGGCCATCAACTATATTTTAGGCGTGGCGATGCTGCTGTTCAGCTTAAACTTTGCCGTGTTTTTCCATCTGCTGATTCGGCAGTTCAAGGCTGTGCTCAAAAACGCGGAATTGCTGTTTCACCTCGCGGTGGTTGCGCTGAGCACAACGGCGATAGCCATCAATATCCACGGCATGTTCCCGAGTGTTACAAAAACAATAGAGCACGCCTTCTTTCAGGTTTCCACCATCATCACAACCACCGGCTTTGCGTCCACAAACTTTGATTTATGGCCGACCTTTTCCAAGTCGATACTCCTGCTGCTGATGGTGATGGGCGGCTGCGCAGGCTCTACGGCCGGGGGCATTAAGGCGATTCGTTCCCTGATTCTGCTCAGAATTGCCCGCCGGGAAATCAGCAAGCTGACCCATCCGCGCAAGGTGCAGCTTGTGAAAGTTGGCGGTAAAGCTGTTGAAGACGAGCAGCTGCGCAGCGTAACAGCTTTTTTTGTAACCTATATGGTAATTTTGATTGCGTCGGTTTTGCTGCTTTCTCTGGACGGCTTTGATTTTTTAACCACCTTTTCCGCCACGCTTGCAACGTTGAACAACATCGGCCCGGGCTTGGGTATGGTTGGGCCTTCAGGAAACTTTTCCGCTTTTTCGCCGCTGAGTAAGGTCGTCATGAGCATGGGTATGTTGCTGGGTCGCCTTGAGATTTACCCGATTTTAATTATGTTTGCCCCCAGCACATTTCGCCTGCACAAACAGGAGATAACAGAAGTGGGTGGGCGGCTGAAACGCAAAATTCTAAAAACTAGATAGCGTAGCGATAAACTATGTAGTTAGCATTGTAAAATAAGTGCTTTTGTTGAAAATCTGGCGATAATTGTGTATACTGGGCGTGTTGAACTGAAATCAGCGCGCCCTACTATTATTTGGAGGAGAAAGTCATGCAAGTAATCAAGAACCAGGAAAACAGTACAATTACGCTGGCGCTCGCGGGGCGCCTGGATACGACCACCGCTCCGGAGCTGGAGAAAGAGATTACTGCCGTTCCGGCAGAGGTAACGCTGCTGGTGCTCGATTTTTCCGCGCTGGAATACCTCTCTTCGGCAGGTCTGCGTGTGATACTTGCGGCGCAAAAGAAAATGCAGAAGCAGGGTGCCATGCAGGTCAGCGGTGTGAATGAAAGCGTTATGGAAGTGTTTGAAATTACAGGGTTTTCTGACATTTTAAACATTGTGTAAAGGAAGAGCGGGAAGATATGAACTTAAAAGAAGAAGCGAGCAGATGCCTAAAGTGCGCAAAACCCAGGTGCAGGGAGCATTGCCCTCTGAAAACGGAAATTCCCGAGGCAATCAAGCTGTTTGAGGCGGGCGAAATCGTCAAGGCCGGCGAAATGCTGTTTGCCAACAATCCGCTCTGCGCGGTGACGTCCATCGTTTGTCCGCACGATAAAAACTGCAAGGGGCACTGCGTGGTCGGCATCAAGGGCGAACCGGTGGCCTTTTGCGAAATTGAGCGTTACATAGCGAATTTTTATCTGGATACCTATGAGCCGACGGCGCCGCCCAGCAACGGGCATAAAATCGCGGTGGTGGGTGCGGGGCCGAGCGGTATTACGATGTCCCTGCTGCTGGCGCTGAAGGGCTATGAGGTCTCGCTGATTGAGGCGCGGGATAAAATCGGTGGTGTTATGCAATACGGTATCCCCGATTTCCGCCTGCCCAAAAGCATATTGGATCGCTATCAAAAATACCTGACTAAGCTGGGTGTGCGCTTTAAGCCCAACACCTTTGTCGGTTCCAACATCACCATTGACGATATGTTTTTGGATGGATACAGCGCGGTATTTGTCGCCGTGGGAACCTCGCGCCCCAACAAGATGGGGCTGCTTGGCGAAACCCTGGGCAATGTGCACTACGCCAGTGACGTTTTGAAAAGCCAGCAGGCCGATCAGCTGGGGAAAGGG
>JAVBPP010000108.1:0-3334 GCA_031549535.1 Oscillospiraceae bacterium | reverse complement strand
TCACTGATTGTAAATGTTGAGACGTGGGAGGAGCTTGCGAGTGCCTTATATGACTTCACCCATGCGGTGATTGATGAGACTATGCCCTGCGGCAAAAAGCTGGGGCATGATTGGGCGCTGCAGCATCCGCAGGACTATTTGGATGTGCTTACCCATACCGTTCCGGAAATTCTGCGGAAGGCAAAGGTCAATGTGGCGGATGTCATCGGCGTGGGCGTGGACTTCACGGCCTGCACAATCCTGCCTGTGCGCGCGGACGGAACACCGCTTTGTTTCTTGCCGGAATACAGTGAGCAGCCGCATGCCTATGTCAAATTGTGGAAGCACCACGCCGCGCAGGATCATGCCAACCGTCTGAACACCGTTGCCCAGCAGCGCGGGGAGAAATGGCTGGCAAACTATGGCGGAAAGATTTCCTCAGAGTGGGCAATCCCTAAGGTTTGGCAGATTTTGGAGGAGGCACCGGAAATTTATGAGAAGGCGGACCGTTTTGTGGAAGCGGCGGACTGGCTGATTTGGTATTTGACCGGAACAGAAGTGCGCGGAGCCTGCTGCGCGGGCTTTAAAGCGCTGTGGAACAAACGCACAGGCTTCCCCTCTGATGACTTTTTTGCCGCGCTCGATCCACGCCTTGCGCATGTGATAGACGAGAAATTCGGCAGAGAAATTCTACCTTTGGGCGCGAAGGCAGGGGAGCTGTGTGAAAAGGCCGCTAAGGCAACCGGCCTTTTGCAGGGCACGGCGGTTGCCGTATCCCTAATTGACGCGCACGCCTTTGTGCCTGCGGTGGGGATGACGAAGCCCGGCGCGATGCTTGCCATTATGGGCACTTCGACCTGTCATATGATGCTGGGTGACACGGAGCAACAGGTGCAGGGCATCTGCGGCGTGGTGGAGGACGGTATTCTGCCCGGCCTGTATGCCTATGAGGCGGGTCAGGCCTGTGTGGGTGACCACTTTCAATGGTTTATCGACAATGCGCTGCCCAAGGCCTACTATGACGCGGCGCAGGCTGAGGGCGTGAATATCCACAAATATCTGCGCACAAAGTGCGAGGGCAAAAAACCGGGCGAAAGCGGCCTGATAGCGCTGGATTGGTTCAACGGTAACCGCTCCGTTTTAGTGGATGTTGATTTAACCGGCATGCTTCTGGGTTTTACCCTGCAAACCAAGCCTGAGGATGTTTACCGTGCGCTGATTGAGGCCACGGCCTACGGTACACGCATGATTATTGAAACCTTCCGGGCGCATGGCGTTGCCGTGAATGCGTTTTACGCGGCGGGCGGCATTTCGCAGAAGGATCCCATGACGATGCAGATTTATGCAGATATCATCAACATGCCCATTTATATTGCGGGCAGCGAGCAGGGCGGGGCGCTGGGCAGCGCCATCTACGCCAGTGTTGCGGCGGGGGAAGGCCGCGGCGGCCACGCAGATATGCTTAGCGCGGCGCAGCAACTGGGCAAGGTGAAAGAAACCGTTTACACCCCCAATGCGGAGCACGCGGCGATTTATGACAAGCTGTATGCCGAATATCAGACTCTGCACGATTATTTCGGCAGAGGGGAGAACGACGTGATGAAGCGCCTGAAAGCACTGCGTAAAGGAATGTAAGAGTATGAAACAATATAACTTTCATCTGATAGTCGGTTCGCAGGAACTGTACGGTGAGCAGGCGCTGGGTGAGGTCCATGCTCATGCCGCGCAAATGGCGGCGGAACTTTCTGCCGCGCCGGAGATACCCTGCACCGTTCTATTTTCAAACTGCGCAAAGTCCGCGCAGGAGGTCAGTGCCTTGATACAACAGGCGAATAACGACCCAAGCTGCGCGGGCGTCATTACCTGGATGCACACCTTTTCCCCGTCCAAAATGTGGATTGCGGGGCTGCAGGCGTTGCGCAAACCGTATTTACATATCAACACCCAGTTTAATCGCGACATTCCCTGGGGCAGTATTGACATGGATTTTATGAACCTGAATCAGAGCGCCCATGGGGATAGGGAGCACGGCTACCTCGCCGCGCGTTTGCGACTGCCGCGCAAGGTGATTGCCGGGCACTGGGAGGATGCGCGTTTTCGTGTTCGCGTAGGGGATTGGATGCGCTGCGCAGCCGGGCTTTTAGAAAGCCGCCGCTTGCGTGTGCTGCGTATCGGGGATAATATGCGCGATGTCGCCGTCACAGAGGGCGATAAAATTGAGGCGCAGCTCCGGCTCGGTTGGCAGGTGGATTACCACGGCACGGGCGAAATCGCCCAGGCGGTGGAACGCGTCACCCCGGAACAAATTGATGCTTTGCTTGAACAGTACCGGGAAATGTATCTTTGGGACACGACTGACCTTGATGCGCTGCGCTATCAGGCGCGGCTGCAAGCGGGGATACAAGCCTTTTTGCAGGCGCATCAATTCACAGCCTTCCACACCAATTTTCAGGATTTATGCGGCCTGCGCCAGCTGCCCGGGCTTGCCGTGCAGGATTTGATGCGGCAGGGCTACGGCTTTGCGGGCGAAGGGGATTGGAAAACCGCCGCCCTGGTGCGCATCGTCAAGCTCATGAGCGCGGGCAAAACTGGCGGCAGTTCCTTTATGGAGGATTACACCTATCATTTTGAGCCGGGCAACGGTTTGATTCTCGGCGCACATATGCTGGAAATTTGCCCAAGCATTGCATGTGAAAAGCCAAAAATTCAAGTGCACCCGCTTGGGATAGGCGGCAAAGAGCCGCCGGCGCGGTTGGTGTTCCGTTGCAAACCGGGCAAGGCCGTTGTGGCGAGCCTTGTGGATATGGGCAACCGCCTGCGTCTGATTGTCAACGATATTGAGTGTGTGGAGCAAAAACAGGCCATGCCAAAGCTCCCGGTGGCGGGTGTGCTGTGGAAGCCGATGCCGGAGCTGGAAACAGCGGCGGAAGCCTGGATACTCTGCGGCGGCGCCCACCATTCCGTTTTGAGCTATGACTTGAGTGCCCAGCAGTTCGAGGATTTTGCGGAGATGGCAGGGCTTGAGTATATACACATTCATGCAAATACGGATATTTCCGCCTTGCGCAGGGAACTGCGCTATGCGGATGCCGCTTGGAGCTAACCTATGCTGGAAGAATTAAAACAGGAAGTCCATGAGGCGAACCTGCGTTTGGCTTCGAGCGGCTTGGTGACGCTCAGCTGGGGTAATGTTTCCGCGCTGGACGCGGCGAGCGGTAATCTCGTAATTAAGCCCTCCGGCGTTCCCTATGAAACGATGCGTGCGCAGGATATGGTGGTTGTCGCGCCGGACGGCAGCATTGTAGAGGGTGATAAGCGTCCCTCCTCCGATACGCCGACGCATCTCTGCTTGTAT
>JAVBPP010000040.1:0-26255 GCA_031549535.1 Oscillospiraceae bacterium | reverse complement strand
TAATATTTCTGTTATTCTTCTTGGTGGTGAAATGGACAACAAAGGAAACTGTTATGATGCATTTGCCATTGATATGATAAAGCATTTGCGTTTTGACAAATGCTTTATTACCTCTGCGTTTATTTCACCAGAATTTGGACTATCAATACAGAAATCTCAAGCAGTAAGCTTTTGGAACGCTCTTATTGATTCATCAAAGGAAAGTATAGGTCTATATCCTACTGAAAAAATCGGTTTTGAATCTGTTGTTAGCATTTGCCCGGCTAATAGGCTTAACAGATTGATTACGGATTGGGACGCTTCTGAAGAAGATTTATCTGCTTTTGATGGACAAGGCATTGAAGTTATTATAACAGAAAAAGAATAACAAGTAGCATATGTCAAAAACGGACGGATTACTAAAAAATAATCTGTCCGTTTTTTATTTATTTTGATTATCTACTTGACAGGGAGCGGTTCACACCATGAGCGGTTATATGAATTTTTTGCACTTTTTTTATTTTTCTGCCCGAATCTCAAACCAGGTATAGCTCATCGGCTCCAGCGTGATGTCCACAAGCGCGTCCGCGTTGGTATCCGTTTCAACCATAATGTCCTGCGTCCCCTCCCGGCGCAGCAGCACACTCGTTTTGGTTTTCTGTGCTGCTGCTTTCTCCCGTGTTAATTCAGTGATTTGCTGCGAGGTGCTGTAGCCGGAGATAAAGCCTACAGCCAGCCCCTTTTCGCCTTCGCTCACGGGATAGGGCGGCGGGTAATCGCCATAGTTTGGATTTTTCACTTCGGTTATCCCCGTTCCCGCTCCGGGGGCGGGGATGGTTTCCGTTTCGCACAAGCCGGTGTAGAACAGCGGCACTTTGATTTGTTTCGAAATTTCCCTGTCGGTCTGATTAAACACAGCCAGAATCCCGCGCACCTCCCCTTGCGGCAGACAGTTGAGGATGGCATCCAACTCTGTGCAGCGCTGCGGATTGTTTTTGTCCATCACGGCGGGCAAAAAGTGAACGGTGATGCCATTCAGAACGCGGCGGTATTTTTTGTAAAAATCAACCCATTTTTGAACCACGGCCTGCGTCTCATCGCAGTCGTATAGCTTTTTACCACGGAAACAGGGCAGCACACCGCTGACCATATGCTGAAACAGCGCCCATTCATAATCCTTAAGATTCTGCTTCAGCGGAGCGAAGCTAGCCTTTTTTCCGCCGCCGTGGTACACATCAATGGGCAGAAAACTCCAGCCCATGGATGGAATTTTGTTGAACGAGCCCTTATAATTATAGATACGCACACTCGCCAGCTGCTCCTGCCTTGGCTGAGAAAACGCGACCTCCTCATAGCCTATGCCGCATTTGTTGACGCCGCTGAGGTACAGCCAATCCGGCGCGTTGATATAAACGCCCATTGCCTGAAAGCGGCGCATCACCTCCACTGTGGACTTTTTCCACTGCAAATAGCGGCTGTCTGTGAAGCCCTCGTGCAGGTGGGTGTTGCCTCCCTCACACTGGTTAAAATGATAGGGACCGTCTATTTCAATAGCTGAATATCCGGTTTCTTGATAAAAATGAAAAATGCTTTCCCAATACTGCTCAGACCATTGGGTGGCAAGGCAGCGGATAATACGGCCTTTGGGATCTGCGTAGACATTACATTCATCCCCCTTAATGGGGCGATAATCCTTTACAATGGCGAGGGTATATGCACCCAGGCGAATCCCCTTTTCCCTTGCGTAGTCCGCGAGTGCCCTGTGCTGCGCGATGTATTTTTCATCCCGACTTTCCGCATTGACATCGCTGCCGAAAGATTGAATCACCATATCAAAACCGACAGCCTTCACCGCGTCAATCGTTTCCCGGATTTTTTTTGAATGATCCGTGAGCACGTGAAATATGAGGGGGGAATCCAGAACCCATGGGCAGATGACCCGGTACATCTGCTTTACCTCAATACAGCGCTGTTCATAGGGCAGCGCCGTGTGCAACAACTGATAGCCCCACATGCTCTCAAACGTTTCCCCCGGTGCCACAAGTGCATCCGGCCCGATATCAAAGGTGAAACTGATTCCCTTTTCGTCCCTCGGCACACTTAGGCCAATATTATTTCCCAACCCACAGCCGCCATTGTAGCTGGTTTCGCCATAAAGCAGCGTTTGCTTCTCCGGTTCAATAGAAAACGCATCGAGTGTAAAAGCGTTAATCTTTACACTGTACGGGCTCTCATTGATAACTTCGGCAAATTTTGCAATAACCGGAATACCGTCATAAACCTCATAGCGCAGCTGAACCACAATGTCATCCCCGGTATAGCGCAGCAATATTGCCTTCCCCTTAGGCGGGTAAACCGTTTCCTCACTGGTAAAATCACTGGCTTTGTAGGCAACGCGCTCGCACACCGGCGTTTCCTCCGCCCCCTGAAACGCAAAATCCCGCTCCAGAGCGTAAACCTGTCCATCCAGCGTAAAAACCGTATCTCCGGTGGTTTCCGTCAGCAAGTTTTCCCCGGTGACGGGATTGCCCAAAAAGCTTGTGCCACAGCTGGGGTTAATCACCCGGCGAATCAAGCCGTTTTCCAGCGTTATTGTCTGCTCTGTTACGGTAATCGCCGCCGTTTCCTGCGGCGCTTGCAGTACCCAATAGTTCACAGTAATGTCCCCTATTCTAACAGTATCGTTCCGCAACGCGGTCAATGTCGCTCAGGCGCAGTCGTTTGGAGGCAATGCTGGTGCGCGGCACAGTCTCCCCCTTTGTATTCGTCACATAATCCCCGCCGTCAAAGCAGCCGTAGCTGGTGATGACCACGGTATCATCCGGCAGAACAACATTGCCGCAATAGCCGGTGTCCGCGTTGGCGGCAGTTTGTGCCTGCGTCTGCCCCGGCAGATAGGTATGGGCCAGCTTGATGCGGTACTGCCCCTGTTTCCCCTGCTGCAAATCGTCGAAAGTCCCAACCCAGGCGATGAGCCCCTCACTGTAAAATTTTCGCTTGGAGTAGTCCGGCTGAACGCGCTTGCGCTTGGCTTTGTCTCGTTCTATGGAGCGAAATACGATGACCAGCCGCCCGTCACTTGTATACTCCGCCTTATGGCGTTCCCCGTTGAGGGCGGCGGGCACTTCGCGCGGTTTGCTCCAGGTTTTGCCCTCATCCCGTGAAAAAGAAATCAGGGAATTGCAGCGCTTGCTGTTGCTGCGGGCAAGCAGACAGAGGGTGTCCCCCTGCCCCTTGTCAGAACGAATCACCTCCACCTCGCACATGTGGGCGCCCCGCTCCTGCCTGCGGTGCGGCGCCATATATTTTTCCGGCGCACTCCATCGCATCCGCCCCGCTTCGTCAAAACTGAGAATGCTTTTATAATTGTAAAAGCGCCAATCATGAAACAGCCCCATCCAGCGATCCACAAACGCTCCGTTTTCTTTTAGGCGGGTCAGAGAGGCCATGGCCACAATCGGAATCACACCGTTTGGCTCATCTTTGGGATAAAACAAGGCAAACTCCGTCCAGCTCTCCCCTTCATCCTCCGAAAGGGAGCAGTGAAATCCGCCGGGTGTAGACTGCAGCCCCCATTTGGGATTGGCAGAAATAAGAAGCAGCTTATCTTGCACAGCGGGGCTACAAAACTCCAATCGATAGATTGTCGGTGTTTCCAACGATTTCTCCCAGGATTTCGGAGTATGCAGTAGCGATTCCGGATAGCTTTTACCGCCGTCTCGGCTGATTTTTGTTTGGATTGCACCTTGACCGTGGCCAGCGGGGTAAACATTCAGCAGTGAGCCGTCCTTACGCAAAATCGCATCCGGGTGAGCCAGATAGTCCTTGCTGTTGTCTACCGTTACCAAGTCATATAAATAGGAAAGCTCCTGCGGCAGGCCCTCCGGCTTGCGGCATAAATCGATTTGCGGGATGGTATAGTTGCGCCCTTTTGTAAGCCACATGGGGCTCCCTCCTGCGTTACGAATAGTATACTGATATTGTAGCACGCGCCCCCTGCCCCTTACAATCCTTTCGGTGAAAATCGTTTGTTTACGAAAATTTGTTCCTTTCTTTTCATTTTATTTCCAAAAAGGACTTGACATGTAAAAAAGGGGGGCTATAATATATCTTGTAGTCGCCAAGCGGAGAGAACCATATATATTGTGTTCACCCGCCGCACAACATAGAAAAACAAGCGGAGAAAGAGGAGATTAGCATCATGGCAATCAATCAAATTGTGAAAAGAGATCGCAGCTACGTCCCATTCAAAAAGGAAAAAATTGTTTTAGCCATCTTCAAGGCGGCGAATGCCGTTGGCGGGGACGATTTCTCAATAGCGGAAAAACTGGCGGACGACGTGGTTCGTTTGGCGAGCGAGCGTTACCCGGACGGCATTGCCGATGTGGAAGGCATCCAGGACATTGTGGAAAAGGTGCTAATTGAGGAGGGGCATGCCAAAACCGCGAAGGCTTTTATCCTCTACCGCGAAAAGCGCCGCAGTGCACGCGAATCCAACGCCCTCATCGGTGCAACGATTGATATGTTCACGGAATACCTCAACGACCGTGACTGGCAGATTAACGAAAACGCCAACACACAAAAATCCATCAACGGCTTAAACAATTATATTCGTGAGGCGTTTACCAAAAACTACTGGCTGCACGAAATTTATCCGGAGGAAATTCGCAACGCGCATCTTTCCGGCGAGCTGCACCTGCATGACCTGGGCTTTTTTGGCCCCTACTGCGCCGGCTGGGATCTCAAGCAGATTCTCATCAACGGATTCGGCGGTGTGCCGGGCAAGGTGGAGAGCAAGCCGGCGAAGCATCTGCGCTCCTTCTTGGGGCAGGTAGTCAATTCCACCTTTACCACGCAGGGCGAAAGCGCAGGGGCTCAGGCCTGGAGCTCCTTTGACACCTACTGCGCCCCCTTTATCCGCTATGACAACCTGGACTATAAAACTGTGAAACAGGCGTTGCAGGAGTTCATCTTTAACCTAAACGTGCCGACCCGCGTGGGCTTCCAGTGCCCTTTCTCCAACCTCACCTTTGACATTATAGTGCCCGAAAAACTGAAAAACGAAAACGTCATCCGCGGCGGGCAGATTATGAATGAAACCTACGGCGAGTTCCAGAATGAAATGGATATGCTTAACATGGCATTCTGCGACGTTATGATGGAGGGCGACCGCAAGGGGCGTGTATTCACCTTCCCAATTCCCACCATCAACGTCACCAGCAGCTTTGACTGGGAAAGCCCGGTTGTGGAAAAGTTTATGGACATCGCCTGTAAATACGGAATCCCCTATTTTTCCAATTATGTCAACTCCGACCTCTCGCCGGATGACGCACTCTCCATGTGCTGCCGCCTGCGGCTGGACACCAAGGAGCTGCGTAAACGCGGCGGCGGCCTGTTCGGCTCCAATCCGCTGACCGGCTCCATCGGCGTTGTAACAGTCAACCTCCCGCGCCTTGCCTATGTTTCCAAGAGCGAATCCGAGTTCCAAACCCGCCTATGGCAACAGATGAACATCGCCAAGAACTCGCTGGAAATTAAACGCAAGGTCATTGAAGAGCAGACCCAAAAGGGCCTGTACCCCTATTCCGCCAACTTCCTGCAGGATGTAAAGGCAAAAACGGGTGACTATTGGTATAACCACTTCAACACCATCGGTCTGATTGGCATGAACGAGGCCTGCCAAAACCTGTTCGGCGCAGAAACCGACCTCACCACCCAGGAGGGGCAGGGCTTTGCCATCCGCACATTGAACTATATGCGCGATGTTATCACGGAAATCCAGGAGGAAACCGGCCACTACTACAACCTGGAGGCCACTCCGGCCGAGGGCACCAGCTACCGCCTGGCCAAGCGGGACAAGGAGCGTTACCCGAGCATCATCACGGCGGGCGAGGATATCCCCTACTACACCAACTCTTCCCAGCTGCCTGTGGGCTACACGGACGACATCTTTGAAACGCTGGATTTGCAGGACGAGCTGCAGAGCCTTTACACCGGCGGCACTGTGCTGCACCTGTATTTGGGCGAGGAGATTTCAGATATTTCCGTGGCGAAAAAGCTGTTGCAAAAGGCATTCAACAACTACAAACTGCCCTATATTTCACTGACGCCGACCTTCTCTGTATGCCATGACCATGGCTACATCGCGGGCGAACACTTCCAGTGCCCGGATTGCGGCAAGGATGCTGAGGTTTGGAGCCGCGTGGTAGGCTATTTGCGCCCGGTGCAGAACTATAACACCGGCAAGAAGGAAGAATACCGGCTGCGCAAGAAGTATGTGGTTGGCGAATAAGCTGCCAATAACCGAAAAATAAGGGGTAATACCAATCCCAAATAAGAAACC
Source organism: Oscillospiraceae bacterium (assembly GCA_031549535.1). Taxonomy (GTDB): domain Bacteria; phylum Bacillota; class Clostridia; order Oscillospirales; family Acutalibacteraceae; genus JAVBPP01. Next base: position 19,933 of record JAVBPP010000040.1, on the reverse strand, counting down.
TATCTTATTTGGGATTGGTATAAATATTTTGTTTGCCCTTGTACCTTGTGCCATATTTGAAAGGATTCTCCTATGCTGATTTCCGGAATTCAAAAATCTTCTTTGGTAGATTACCCCGGGCAGATTGCCTGTGTGCTGTTTGCGCCGGGCTGTAATTACAATTGCTACTACTGCCACAACCGCTCCCTCATTGAGGGCAAGCTGCCCCCGCTTTCCATGGATACCGTGCTGGATTTTCTGCACTCGCGCCGAGCTGTGCTGGACGCGGTGGTGCTCAGCGGCGGCGAGGTAACGCTGCAGCAGGACTTGATTCCCTTTATCCAGCAAATCAAAGAGCTGGGCTATCTCATTAAGCTGGACACCAACGGTGCAAATCCGCAGGCAGTGGCCAAAACGCTGCTGATGCGGCTGTGTGATTACTACGCCGTGGATTATAAGGCTCCCGCCGAACGCTACCGCGAATTCTGCGGGGAGGAAGGCGACGCGGCGCGGGTGCAGGAGACCATTCGCCTGCTTTCGCACAGCGGCGTACCCTTCGAGGTGCGCACCACTCTCACGCCCCAACTCACCGAGCTAGACCTGATAATAATGGCGCGGGAATTGCCTCCCCTGCCGCGCTGGAGCCTAAACCCCTACCGCATTCCGGATGACTTCCCGGATAGGGAGCGCTACCGCGTTTGTGTGCAGCCCTATACCAAAAACGAGCTGGAGGGCATGAAAAAGGCTGTACGCGAGGTACAGCCAAACGTTATATGAACAACGCCCGGAATTTTTCAGTCTCCGCCATGGAAAAAACCTCCTGCCCGGAAACAATCAAGTGATCCAGCAGTTTTATTTGCACAGACCGTAAAATCGCGGCAATGCGTTTGGTTGCCTCAATATCTTCATGGGAGGGGGCGGCTATGCCGTTCGGGTGGTTATGCATGAGCGCCACGGCGCTGGCGTTGTGGCGCAGGACGGTTTCCAAAAGATGCCTCGTATCCAGCCGCGCGGCGGTCATGCCGCCGTCCGCCAGCAGCGGGCAATGCAGCAGTTTGCCTTTGCCGTTGAAACACAACAGATACACCATTTCCGTCTTCTGCCCCAAATACTTCGCTCTTGCAAATTCACGCACGCTCTGCGAATCCGCCGCAAGCGCACCCTGCTGTGTTTGTGCGTTGTAGTAACGGCGGGCGAGCTGCGGCACGAGCGTAAGCAGGCTCGCTGAAATCTCCCCCACGCCTTTCACCTTCACCAGCTCCGCCGCAGGAGCTTCCAAGACCGCTTCCAGCGATCCAAAGGTTTGGATGAGCCGGTGAGCGGTTTCGTTTGTATCCTCCCGAGGGATGGCATAAAACAGCAACAACTCCAGCACCTCATGCGGTTCAAAGCCTTCCAGCCCCTCCTGCATCAGGCGCTTTCGCACGCGCTCACGGTGCTTTTCGTGCATAAAATCCTCCTTGGGTTTGCTTATACTTAGTATTATGAATCGCCTATCGGTACCGAAGTAATACATGGTGAAATTATAGCACATAGGCGAGAAAAGCGCCAGAGTAAATATGAAAAGGTTGCACTCATCGGGCTGTATGCTATAATGGGCTTGGCATAAGCACAGAATTTAGGAGGGACGATACATGAACAAACTTTGGAAAAGCGGGTTATCCTTATTATTGGTGGCAATTTTACTTTGCGGTGCGGCACCGCTGGGCGCGTTGCTCGGGTTGGAGCTACCGGATTGGGCTGATGGCGGATTGGGGACAATTGCACAGGCAGCCGCGCCCAAAACAGGTGACGACGGCATAACAAATTGGGATTTTATTGACCCGGTTACACATTTGACGACAGTTCCCGAGGGCTATACCGGTATTTATACCGCAAGCGATCTGGACGATGTACGCAACCATTTGGATGGCAACTTCATCTTAATGAATGACATTGATTTGGCGGATTGGGGTGCTTGGGAGCCAATCGGCATAGCGGCTGGGGACTTGATTAACGGTGGCGATATTGATGTTCGCGGAACTGAATATACCGGGATTTTTGACGGAAATGGATATTCCGTAAGGAACATGAAAATCAGACCGCAAGAAAAAAATGAATTGGGACGGGTACAAACCGGTCTCTTTGGTGCAGCTCTGAATGGTGAAATTAAAAATCTCGCCATGGCAAATACCGATTTTGATCTTTCTCCGATATGGGATGCGAATTATGATTCCGTTAACGGCCCTTGCACCGTTGGTGGAATAGTAGCAATGGCGCTGTCTGAAAAGATAACAAATTGCTTCAATACCGGCAGCGTAAGTGCACCCAGCGAAATAGTGAATTTTTTTGCTGGGATTTCCGGATTTAGTGTATATACGGAAATTAAGAAATGCTATAATACAGGGGATATTACTATCGGTATAGTTGGTGAAACCAGCCTTGATGTAGCTGTAGGTGGCATTACCGGCGCCATTGCTTCAGGTTTGGTAGAAGAATGTTATAATACCGGGGACATCAATATGGTAACCGGGTTTGAAATTGGAGGAATTGCGGGAGTCGAAGTGATATCAAATTTTAACAATTGCTACAATACAGGCGATGTAATAAACCACTTTCCGTCTTACGGGGAAAGCTGTGTCGTCGGTGGGATTATAGGGGCAAACAGGAATTCCATACAAAGTGGTTACTTTGGATACTACCACGGTTCTATGGCTGCCTCCATAACAAGTTGCTATAATACGGGTGATCTCTCCGCAAGCTGTAGTTCGGGAGGCGTAGTTGGTCTGGCAGACACAGGAATCGCCAGTTTTACTATCGAAAATTCCTACTACTTGAACACCGCCTCCGATGCAATCGGAAGAAACGGCACCAGCACCTTATCCAACGTCAAGGCACTTACCCCGCAGGAAATGCAGACAAGGTCCTCCTTTACAGGCTTTGACTTTGACACAATATGGGAGATTGATCCTGACAGAAACAGCGGCTATCCGTTTTTCAGCGCTCCCCCTGCCTACACCGTCACCTTCACCGATTATGACGGTACTGTGTTACATACGCAACAGGGTGTAGCATACGGCAGCGCCGCTACCGCGCCAGCTGACCCGGTTCGCGTGGGTTATGATTTTGCAGGTTGGAGTGCTGCGCTTCATAATGTAACTGCGGACTTGACAGTGGCGGCAACCTATACCCCGAAAACCGGCACCGTAGATATCACAACCCCGGGCGATTATAATCTTGACGACAATGTTTACGCAGACTTGATTATTCATGCAAATAACGTGAAAATCCGGAATTTCTCCGTCACGGGTAATGTACTGGTCTACGGCAACACGGTTGATATTGCGAACGTAAAGAACATCGGCGGAAATCTAACGATTACCGGCGCGGACGTAAAAATCACAAATGCAGCCATAAAAGGTAATGTGTCCATTGCCGCGGATAAAACATATATCAATAACTCAACCATATGCGGCGATTTGACCGTTGAAAAGCAGGTCGCAAACGGTGAGGTCACGCTCAAGGGCGTGAACGCAAGCAACACCACTGTCTATGTAAAGGGCGGCGGAGCGCACAGCGTCATTCTTGAGGATTCCGTCATCAAGGGGATTGTGGTTGACAAACCCGCCGCAGCCGACGCCGAAACCGTCAGCATAAAAGCGGTGGGATCCACAAAAATCAATTCTGCGGTTGTACGGTCCTCCGCAAGCTTACTTGATCTGACAACCGACGGAAACGCCTTTGGCAATACAGAACTGGCGGCGGCTATCCCGTCAGGTGCACAAGTCTCGCTGAATGGCAATTTTCCGCAGGTTGCAGTCAGCGCATCCGGTGTGACCGTTGCGTTACCGGAGGGTTCCGCAATTAGAACTTTGCATGTCACAAGTGGCGCGTCAAATGTTGCCTTCCAAGGCGCAGGAGCAATTGAGCTGGCACAAATTGACCGCAACGCCGCCGATTCCATTCACTTTGATACAACCCCCGTAAAAACAGAGACAACCGGAAAACTCAGCATATTGGATATCATCTTGAACTTTTTCGCCAGTATCATTGCATTTATAAGAAATTTGTTTCGCTAATTCACGATAATCCTTCTCAGTAAAACGCCTCCCCTGCATGATTCCATTCTTTTATGCCCATGCTATTGTGTGGGGAGGCGTGATGGGCATGAACAAGCGCGTGGTGGCTGTCTTTTTTACATTAAGCGCGGTCATGGGTTTTCTATTTTTGCGTATTATCAGCCTGGGGGAAAGTAAGTATGCGGGCAGTGCGCAGGAGAATCATTCCATGAGCATGGAACTTTCCGCCCTGCGGGGCAACATTTTTGATGCAAACGGCCTGCCGCTGGTGAATGAAAAAACACTGTTGGTCGCCGCCGCGCGGCCGACTGCCGCCGCCGCCGCAGAGCTGGAGAACCTGGCAGAGGAACCGGAACGCACGGAACTGCGGGAGCGGCTACAGAAGGGTTACCCCGTGAGTTTTTTACCGATGCAGACCAAAAGTGATTGTCCGGATGTGCTGATTACCGGCATACGAAAGCGCTATACGGACACGCAGCCCGCCGCGCATATCATCGGCTATCTGGGCGCGGACGGCCAAGGCGTCTCGGGGCTTGAGCTGTGCTATAACCGCTATTTGCAGGAGCAGAGCGGCCGCCTTTCCGCCTACTTCCCCACAGATGCGCAGGGGCGCGTGCTTGCGGGCGGGTCTATGCAACTAAAAACAGAAAACTATTACAGTGCCGCCGGCCTGCAGCTGACGTTGGATAAGCGCATCCAGGAAATTGTGGAGGCCGCCATGAACCAGCCCTATATTGCGGCCGGCGTGGCCGTGGTGCTGGAAAACGAGACCGGGGCAATCCGCGCCATGTGCAGCCGCCCGGATTTCAACCCCAACAATCTCGCCGAGAGCCTGCAGGCGCAGAACGCGCCGCTCATCAACCGCGCGCTGCACAGCTTTCCTGTCGGCTCTGTGTTCAAGCCCATTCTTGCCGCCGCGGCGATTGAGCAGGGCGTGGACACCGCCTTAAGCTTTCATTGCACGGGGGAAATTAAAATTGGCAGCCACACCTTCCGTTGCCACAAGCGCGACGGGCACGGCGTTATGGATTTGGCGTCTGCCATTTCAGAATCCTGCAACCCGTATTTCATCAACCTGATGCAGCACACACAGCCCTCCGAGGTTCTCCCGCTTGTGCAGGCCTTCGGCTTTGGGCGGGAAATTACGCTCGCACCCGGCTTAATTGCCTCCAAGGGGAACATGCCAAATGCCCAGGCACTCTCCGCCCCGGCCGCGTATGCCAACTTTTCTTTCGGTCAGGGGGATTTGAGCGCAACGCCCCTGCAGCTCGCGGCCGCATTCGCCTGCTTTGCCGCAAAGGGTCAATACCGCACGCCCTACCTCATCCAAGGTTTTCTGGATGAAAACGGAACTGGCTATGACACAACAAAAGCCGCCGCTCCGGAGCAGATTCTGCGCCCGGAAACAGCGGAATTAATGCGGCAGCTATTGGTGCAAACCGTAACAAGCGGCAGCGGCCAACGCGCCCTGCCCGCGCAGGGCGGTGCAGGCGGAAAAACCGCAACCGCGCAGACCGGCGTGTTTGAAAATGGTGAAGAAAAGGTAAACGTATGGTTCGCGGGCTTTTTCCCCGCGGAACAGCCAAAATATACAGCCGTTATTATGATTGAGGACGGGCGCAGCGGCGCAAGCGACTGCGCACCTATCTTTAAAGCAATCGCGGACGGTGTTCAGTTTCCAAACTGAACCGGTATCTCCCGCATTTTTTGCTCATGCTCCTCCAATGTCTTGGAGTAATGATTCTGGTTATCCACGCCGAAATAGAAAAACATGTAGTCACTCTGCGCCGGGTGCTTGGCGGCGTTCAGCGCGGCGAGACCCGGGCTGCAAATCGGCCCGGCGGGTAGTTTTCCCTGCAGCGTATCGCGGTAGGTGTTATACAGCGGCGCGTATTTTTCTTGGTTCGCCACGAGTGGATTGCCCGTGATATAAATATTGACATATTCCCGCGTGGGGTCGGACTGTAACCCCCAGCCCTGTTTGATGCGGTTATGGAACACGGAGGAGACCAGCTTCATATTTTCCACACTGCGCGCCTCGCGCTGGATAACGGAGGCCAAAATCAGCGTGTCGTTATCCGGCAGACCCGTCTGAGCCGCATAGGCGTTGAGCATCGTGCGCAAAACATCCTCTGCGCCGGAGCCCGTGTGAAACTCATAGGTTGCGGGGAAGAGATAGCCCTCCATTTTAAAGCAGCGGTTCGGGTCGTCCGGCACAGTGAAGGACTTCACTTGATAATTCTGCGATACATTGTAAAAATCTTCAGCCGAGCAAATATTGTTCGCCTCCAACCGTTTGGCAATCTGCATGAAGCTGAAGCCCTCCGGAATCACCACACGCACCGTCCCCGTAGCGGGGTTGGCGGTGGCTCCCGTTTCTGTTGGCGCAGTGCTCGGTTGCTTCGTGGTGCTTGTGCCGCCTTGCGTATCCTTGGCACTGTTTTTTGTGCCGCCCGTGCTCGTGTGTTTTTCGCCGCTCGTTTTGGGCGGCGTTTTTGTTGTGTTCGCGGCGTGACGCTCTGTGGTTTGAAACAAGCGAGTCGTGGTCGTGGTTTCCTCCTCACGCAGCGGTCTTGCGCAAGATGCAAGGACTAGGCACAGCGCCAGGCAAAGCAGTAAACAAGACTTCTTCATAGTATCCCTACCGTTTTCATTTCGTATAGGCTTCAGTATACACTAAAAAACGACAAACGGCAACTGTTTAGATGAAATGCAGCAAATCCTGAATATTTTGTTGAAACAGCCTTCGAAACGGATATCTGCAGATGAGAGCGGATAATCCCACATTGAATGGAAGCAGAAGCAACCCGGGTAACAGCGGGGAAAGGAAAAAACCATAATGGTTGAGTATGCCTTTGAAAAAGAAACAACAGGCAAGCGCTACCATTATCCCAAGGAGCCACGATGCTAAATGAAGAAATGCGAGCTCGGTAATCTGATATCGTAACGCATGCCTTCGCTCCAAGCCAATCGCCCGCAACGCCCCCCAAAGCCTTCTGCGCTCCTGTATAACACTTGCAACCACAAGCCCGGTGTTCGCGAAGCTGAACAGTGCCAGAAACCCAATGATTGCGCTTGAAACAGCTCTTACAGCAGTGACCGACAGCCTTTTTGCATCTGCGATTTGTCTGTTCGACTGTATTTCACAGCTGGGGTAAATATTGCGCAAACCCTCCAGCAGGTCATCTATTTGTTCATACTGCGCCGAATCCCTCAGGCGAAGGTATACCTCGTTATAGTTAAGATCCAAGCCCAAAGCATCCATGTCCCGGTTGTTCATGACAAAAACGAAGGGGGTGGATGCAAACATTTCAAAGGCGGCTTGCTTTTCTTTTGGAACGCTTACAACAGCCGCAACTGTGAACTGATAATCCAACTTTTCTGTTTGAATGTCTGTGTAATCCGTGGTCAGTTTCAAGTGTTGTGAGAAATGAATGGTATCCCCCATGCGATAGGGGCTTTTTTCGGAAAATTCTGCAATGATGATGTTGTTTTCACCCTGCGTTTCCCAAAGGTATGTTGGCCCCTGCGTTACAAACGGAGATAAATTTCGCAAAAAGGGTTCATCCACCCCGTGCAAATTCGCCTCATAGAGTATTTCCTTTTCTTTATATCCATAGGTCTTTTTATCCGCAAAATAATCGTCCCGAAATGCTTCCTGCTCCCCAAAATAATAAAGCGGCAGTTCGGCTATGCTCTTTTTGTCGCTCTCGTCCCCTTCGCGCACAAGGAGGAGGGGAAGGTTTTTAAGCCCATAACAGGTCTCGATATCCGGGCATGCAGCAAGCGTTTGAACATCCTGTTCCGCTAACCCATCCCGCATATCCACGGGGATTTCTAAAAACGAAAAGAAAGCGCCGTTGCGTTGGTTTAGACGGTAATCATAATTGACCGCTTGTGACAAAGAAGCAACCATTACCCTTTCTAAAACAAAACCGATTGAAAAAACAGCGGTGAACAACGCAAAGGATAGCAGAATGCCTGCGTATTTCCCTCTATTCAGCAGGGCGGATTTTACGCCCCAAAGCGACAGCGGATTGTGCAGCCGCAGCTTTATATTTTTCGCCTGTTCAGCCTCACCTTGCTTCACGGCAATCAAGTTTATCGGTTTGATTCCACCCGCGTGAAGGAAGGGCAGCGCACGAAGCACCAGCAGCAAGGCAACACAACCCATCGCGGCAGAGAACAAGAACGCAGGGGATATAAAAAAGCTGATATGAGGAGCATAGGGCTGAATCACATGCCGGATGATAAGATGGGAAAGACCAAGGCTGCCCGCCAGGCCTAACGGCAGCGCAATAACGGTGTAAAGGAGCGTTTCTATCACAGAAAACTGCCATAAATTGCGGCGGGATGCACCAACGAGTTTGAGTAAATAAATTTGTTTTGCAATTTGGTTTTTTACAACGGATAAATTCGCATAAACGCTGAATACCCCCGCCAGGCCGGACGCTGACAGTAGGCACAGCAATAACAGACTGGTATAACGGGCACTCTCCCCATGCTCAGACGCCACTGCCGTGTCTTTTGACGGGTTGATAAAAAATGTGTCTGCGTCTCTCGGATTTCGCTGCAGATAAAGGGGGGCGTTCACCTCAGGCTGAAAGGCAAGCAGAAGGTGAGTCAGCGCTTCGCCCGGTAAAACCGCATCTTGGGCAAGAAAGGCATTGGGCAGTTTACTGCGATTTTCTGACAAGTTATTTGTCCCGCCCCGCGTTTCTGCGTAATTTCCGCAAATGCCTACAACGGTGTAGTCCGCTTGAAAGCTCTCGTTTGAAGAAAAGAGCTGCCCCGAAAACATAAACGTTTCTCCGCAGCCGTTCCACAAGCGCAATTTTGAGCAAAGGCTTTGCTCCAACACGATTTCGTCCGGCTTTTCCGCCCAGCGCCCCTCCAGCAACGTAAGGTGCATCAGCTCCTGCGCGGCAGCGTTCGCCGACCCAATCACCACGAAATCATCATAGGGGAGATTTTCTATTTTTGCATACGCCGCCGTTCTCACGCTTCCCCACGTCCGAACGGTCTCGTCGTCTTGAACCACGTCCTGTTCCGCGCGTGAAACATCTCTCAAAATCAAATCCTGCGCACCATATATCGTTTCCAACAGATGGTGATTGGATGTGATATAGCTGCTGCTTAATATCCCGATAATGCACACGCAGACGGTAAAAATGACAATGCTGCATAACTGAGACAGCATTTTTTTCTTATTGACTAAATTGTTTTTTACGGCGTAGTAAAACAACGGATGCCTCATTGTGCTTCACCCGCTTCTATCCTTCCGTCCTTCAGCCGAATCATGGTATCTGCCAGCCCCGCCGCCTCCTTGTTATGCGTAACAAGCACCATGGTCTGCCCAAATTCCTTGTGAATTTGTTGGAGGCCTTCCATAATTTTTTCGGAGGATGCCTCATCTAAGTTCCCCGTTGGCTCATCCAATAAAACGAGGCTTGGCTTCGCAATAAAGGCGCGGGCTATCGCAACGCGCTGCTGCTGCCCGCCCGAAAGCTGAGACGGCAGATGCGACAGCCTATCCTCCAGCTCCAGCAAATCAACCAAGCGGTCGAAATAAGCGCTGTCCACTTTTTGTTTGTCCAATAAAACCGGAAAAATAATATTCTCCCGCACATTAAGCTCCGGAATCAAGTTGAAAAACTGAAACACAAAGCCGAGCTGCTTCCTGCGAAAGGCACTGAGCTCCGTTTCACTTTTCGCGGCAATATTTTCTTGCTGAATCGTGATTTCCCCCGCAGTGGGGGCGTCGAGCCCCCCGAGCAGGTTTAGCAAAGTCGTCTTTCCGCAGCCGCTTTTTCCGGTAACGGAAACCAATGCACCTTTTTTTATAGAGAGAGTCACGTCCTGCAGCGCATGCACAGTCTGCGCCCCTCGCCCATAGGTTTTACATAAGCCGCGTGTTTGTATCATATCTTCACAAGCATTCATTCGTTTCCTCCCCTGTTCCAATATGCTTTGACAGCACTCGATAAAACAGGTATCCGGCCGTAAACGAGAAAAATTGAAACAAAAACACGCTGGTGTCATAGACCTTTGGGTTTGTCATCCCGTTTATAATTAGGATGAGGCCCAGTATTTCAAGCGGAATAAGCACGAGCGCGGTTTTTAACAAGACCTGCGCATAGCCTTTTTTTCGGACGAAAAACGGGAGAGCGACGCCATAAATAAATGCCGCGCCCGAGGAGCATAGGATAAAGAAAAGCAATCTTTGAAGCTCCATTTTGAAATCCGACCCCGCTAAAGCAAGAGACCATTGATGAAACGGAACTGCGGAATAGTATTCTTGGCGCCGGTGTGAAAATGTGAATAGATCAAACATCCAGACCCGAACCAAAAGAACCGTACTCAAATAAACGGTTGAAAACATGAGCATCTGTACCACTTTTAAATGCTTTTTTAAAAGTAAATAAAAAAACACAAATGCAAACAAAATGGCTGCAAAGAAATATAACATCGTTGCCGGAATCTGCATAACTGTTCCCCCACAATTTTAGTTGTTAAGAAATGTTATGCCCCCATGTTGTTTGCACGGGGGCATAAGCATTTTCTAGTTATTATGTGAATGCATAATAATTTGACCCAGACTTATTTGCTTTCCAGCGTTATTATTTGCAAAAAAGTCAAAGCGACCATCAACTGTAAATTGTGTTGACCCGGCTCCATTAATTGTATTTCCCCAGTAAACACCAGTTGCCGTTTTTGCAGGATTATTATTGACAGACCCCCTATAATAAACTATTCCACTCTTATAATCACTTGCCCAAATTTCTACATCAAAGCTCGCATTTGCAACAGAACAAGTTGCATTTTTGTATTTATATCCAATATTTTTATATTTATAATCCCTGTATTGTCCGGTAAGTTTTGTGCTAAATGATGCAGTAGACGTATACGAGTGTTCTGCCGCAAAAACCATTGTAGACAAACAAATTAGGAGAATGACACAGAGTGCGATGATAGACGAAAATTTCCTTTTATTCATTTTTTACATCCTTTCAAGAAAAAGATAACGATTATATTTAACGGCTAATTGTAATGTGTCTGACGTTATTCACTTCTTTGCTCTGTTAAAGTTGACTTAAGTCTATTTAAATAAATATAATATATACTTGCACAAAATTAAAACATTGGTATCTCCCCCTTTTTAATCTTTATAACGCCAAGCATCATTAGATTAATTAAATGATAGCAATATATGTGACAATTGTCAAGAAATGGTAGCAAAATATTTTATAAAATTTTTCAAAATTCACTCTTTCCTTTTGTACGATTTTGCGGTATGATGCAGAAGAACACGCTTACATAAAAGGAGGACTTTATGTTATACCCAAAAAACGCAAGCAACGAGCTTTCCCTTTCCCTGTTTCAAAACCCTACGGCGGAATACCGCGCCACTCCGTTTTGGGCGTGGAACTGCAAACTGCGGCAGGAGACGCTTGACAGGCAGATTGACTGCATGCAACGCATGGGCTTCGGCGGCTTTCACATGCATGTGCGCGTGGGGATGGAGACAAAATACCTCTCCGACCCGTTTATGGACTTAATTCGCGGCTGTGTAGAAAAGGCGCGCGGCAATGAGATGCTCGCTTGGCTGTATGACGAGGACAAATGGCCCTCCGGGTTTGCGGGCGGCTATGTGACCAAGGATGTGCAGCACCGCGAAAAATTTCTGCTGTTCACCCCCAATCCCTATGGAGCGGGCGAAAAAGGTAGCTTGGACGATTCCTCCGCCCGGGCGGTACGCGCCGAAAACGGCAAGCTGCTTGCACGTTTCGCAGTGTGCTTAAACGAGGACGGCAGCCTGCAGGAGTATAAGCGCCTTTCGCAGGGCGAAACCGCCCCTGGCGATATTTGGTACGCCTACCTGGAGACCCAGGGCGAAAGCACCTGGTATAACTTGGAAACCTATGTAGACACCCTCTCCCCCGCCGCAATTGAAAAATTTGTGGAAATTACGCACGAGCGCTATCTGGAGTGCGTGGGCGATGAATTCGGCAAGCTTGTCCCCGCCATTTTTACGGATGAGCCGCAGTTTGCGCACAAGGGCACTTTGCCGAACGCATTCAGCAAGCAGGACATCACCCTGCCCTACACCACAGATTTTGACGATACCTACTTTGCCGCCTACGGCGAGCATATTCTTGACAAGCTGCCAGAGCTGTATTGGGAGCTCCCCCACGGCGTTTCCACGGCGCGCTACCGCTACCACGACCATGTGGCGGAACGCTTCGCGGCCGCCTTCTCCGACACCATCGGCAACTGGTGCGAACAGCATGATTTGATGCTCACCGGCCATATGATGGAGGAACCGACCTTGAAGTCCCAGACAGCCGCGTTGGGTGACTGCATGCGCTCCTACCGCAGTTTCCAGCTACCTGGCATCGACATTTTGTGTGACAATCGCGAGTTCACCACCGCCAAACAGGCACAGAGCGCGGCGCACCAATACGGCCGCCCGGGTGTGCTCAGTGAGCTATACGGCGTAACCAACTGGAACTTCGATTTCCGCAAGCATAAAACCCACGGCGACTGGCAGGCGGCGCTGGGCATCAGTGTACGCGTGCCCCACCTGTATTGGGTCTCCATGCGCGGTGAAGCCAAGCGCGATTACCCCGCGTCTATCGGCCACCAATCCCCCTGGTATGAGGAATATAAGTATCTGGAGGACCATTTTGCGCGGGTACATACGGCTATGACGCGCGGCAAGCCGGTTGTAAAAATCGGCGTTATCCATCCGGTGGAAAGCTATTGGCTGCGCTGGGGTCCCACGCAGCAGACCATTGCGCAGCGCGAGGATATGGACGGCCGTTTCCAGGATTTGGCTGACTGGCTGCTCTATGGCACACTGGATTTCGACTATATCTGCGAATCCCTGCTGCCCAAGCAGTTCCAAAAGGGTGCGCCCGGTTTCACTGTAGGCGAAATGCAATATGATGTCATCCTCGTCCCCGGCTGCGATACCCTGCGCAGCACAACGGTGGAGGCTTTGGAGGACTTTAAGGCGCGCGGCGGAAAAATTATATTTGCCGGCAAGGCGGCGCAGTATGTAGACGCTGCACCGAGCCACCGTGTGTTTGAGCTGGCTGACCAATGTGACCGCATTCTCTGGTCCAAATCCCGCATTCTGGAGGCGTTAGAGCCCTACCGCATGCTTTCTGCGTTTTATGAGGACGGCCGGCGCTCGAACAACTTGATTTATCAGCTGCGCAAAGACACGGACTGCTCTTGGCTGTTCCTTTGCAATGTTAACAACCCGCACGAGTGGTATTCCACGCAATCCGAGCGCTACACGCTGATGCTGCAGGGCAGCTACACCGCCCAGCTCTATGATACGCTCACGGGCGAAGTCAGCGATTTTGCCGTGGTGCAGAACAATGCCTTCACCACTTTTAGCTGGGACTCTTACGCCTACGACAGCCTGCTGCTCCGCCTTTGCGAAAAAGAAAGTGCCGCCCTCCCGGCTTCGGAAGAAAAACCGTCTTTGTGCTATATCGGCGAGGTCGCGCCGCTTGTCCCCGTCACCCTGTCCGAGCCGAATGTGTTGGTTCTGGATATGCCGGAATACAAGCTGGACGATGGCGCGTGGAACGGCTGTGAAGAGGTGCTGCGCATCTGCGACAGCTGCAAGCAAACGCTTGGCATGTCCAACGCCATCAGCGGCGGCACACAGCCTTGGGTGCTGGAAAGCCCGGAGGAGGCCTGCAACACCCTTTCCCTGCGTTTCACCGTGAAATCTGAGATTGCGCTGCCTGAGGTCAAGCTAGGCATTGAGGATTTGGATTGCACTGAAATTATCTGGAACGGCAAACAGCTTGCTGCGAACGCAGACGGCTGGTATGTGGACGAAGCCATCGCCACCCTGCTGCTGGGCAAGCTCGAGGCCGGAGAAAATATTCTGGAGCTGAAAAAGCCCTTCGATGTGCGCACCACCGTTGAAAACTGCTTTATTCTGGGCGATTTCGGCGTTTCTGTGCAGGGACGCTATGCCAAGATTACCCAACCCGTGCGCGAGCTGGCCTTTGGCAATTGGGTGCACCAGGGGCTGCCCTTCTACGGCGGCAACGTAACCTATCATTGCAGCGTTACGGGCGACGGCCGTGAGCAGTTTGTGGAAGCCTGCCAGTTCAATCAGCCGGTTTTGACCGTTGCGCTGAACGGCAAAAAGCAGGGCGTCATCTGCATCTCCCCCTACCGTGTTTCCTTGGGCGAGCTGACCGCCGGGGCGCACAAACTGGACATCACCGCCTTCGGCAACCGCATCAATACCTTTGGCGAGATACATAACAGCAACTATGCGGAGCATTGGTACGGCCCGCACGCCTGGCGCAGCCGTGACTACAAGTGGACCTACGAATATCGGCTGTGGGATTCCGGCATTTTGACCGCGCCGCGTCTGCTGCAGGCAGAATAATCCAAATAAAAAGCGAGGCAACGATTGTTCTGGTATCAATCGTTGCCTCGCTTTATTTTTCCTTCTATCGAATCAGCGCCAGATAATCCTGCGTAATCCGATACATTTCCTCGATTTCCATTTTGCGATTCGGCGTAAAGTCCGCAATATCCTTAGAGCGGGTGTAGTAGCCCAACTTCAGGCCGTCCAGCATCATATGATACTTGGCGTTAACGGGGTAGAGCTGCAGCTCCGCGAGGGAGGCAAAGCCCAGAAAGTCTTGAATCTTCTGTGCTTTTTCCGGCTCTTTCTCATAATTTTTGCACAGCCAGACATACAGCTCCGGGTGAAAGTTCGCCATCACGCCGGAGAAGCCCGCGCAGCCAAGACGCAAGCTTTCCAACAGAGTCGCGGAGTTCGCGTTATAAATCTGCATGGCTGTGCCCGCCGCAGCGTCCAGCTTCTGCTTGATTTGCGTCAAATCGCAGCAGGTATCCTTCAAAAAAGCGAACTGCCCTGTGGCGGCAATTTCCTTCATCACCGCCGGCGTAATCAAGCGCTTATAGGGGTAGGGGCATTCATAGATGCCCAGGGGCGTTCCGTCCAGTGCATCCGCAACGGAAAGGATGTTTTTTAAAAAGACCGCGTCGTCCTCCGCCTGCGCTGCAAAGCGGTTGGAGATAAAGATGAATGCGTCCGCGCCCGCGTCGATTACCGCACGCGCCTCCCGCAGCTGGGTAGGGATATCATCCGCGACGTGACCGGAAGCGATGACCGGCATATCCTTCGGGCGGTTTTTAAGAATAAACTGCAGCAGCGAAAGCCGCTCCTCAAAGCTTAAAAAGAAAATTTCACTGGATTGACAGATGGCAAAAATGCCGTCCACTTTTTTCTTTGCATACCACTCAATAATTTGTAGCACGCCGTCATAATCCACTTGATTATCCGGGGTAAACGGCGTCACCATAGTTGGGTAAACACCCTTGGGGAATCGTTGCATCGTTTCGTTTCCTTTCTATTTGGGAATTCTACCGGATTCAATCTTACCACGCGCCCACAAAAAGTCAAGGATTCGCTTGGTTTTTTCACAAAAACAACTGTTCAAAAGAGAGCCGTTGTGCTATACTCGGTTCAAAGAATACAAAGCGGAGGTTCGTTATGCGAAACAGAGAAATATGCAAACAGGCACGCAAGGCCTATCAGCGCAACTGGAAAACGCTATTACCTGCAACGGCGATTATCTGTCTGTTAGGCTGCAGCTTTTCCGTCATCAACATTTATCTGGAACGCTGGACGGCGGCGGCGCTTGTGTTTTACTATATTGCGGGCTGCCTGCTTTACCCCATTTTGACCTTGGGCTATGTGCAGCTCTACCTTGCCGCCTGGCGGGGTGAGACGCCGAAGCTCGGCATGCTGTTGCAGTTTTATAAGGGCAAGCAGCCGCTGGTGCTGGGCGCCGTGATGACGGTTATCCTCAGCCTTTCCCGCTATGTTGATAAAATTGACCTGTTGTTAAAGGGATCCAAAGACCCAAGCGCTGTTGTTTACCTCGTGGTTTCCCTGCTTTCTCTCGCACTGATTCTCGCTTATCTTTACTTAACACTGCGCCTGCTGGTTACACCCTATGCCTTCGTTTCTACCCAAGAGGCAAAGGCCGCGGATAGCTTTAAGCGTTCCCTCTCGCTGATGAAGGGCTCCGTTCTGCGGGTGTTTCGCCTGAGCATCCGCGCCTATTTCTGGGCCGCTCTGCTGGGGATTGCGATTCTCGTCCTCTTCTTCGGCTTAAAGCTGCACCAGACAGATTTTATTTTACAGCTTGCCTCCGGAAAGGATTTTTCCATCCTGCTCCCCGCCGGATTTTCTCTGCTTTCACTGCTGTGTTCCCCCTTGGTAGGTTACGCCAGAATGGTTTTAGCCGGGTTTGCGGATGAGAAAATGAAAAAGTTTCATTAATTTTATGCAGAGTAATAGGAAAACAGGCCGTCTTATGATACAATATCAGGTACAGCACTACCGCGCAGAAGGGATGCACCTGACATGGAGTTTTTGAATAGTATACTATCCATCTGGGAGCAGGTCAAACAGGCCTTCCAGGTGTTTCGTTTGATTGATTTTTTTGATATTTTACTTGTCACACTGATTATTTTTTACCTGCTCAAGCTGATTCGGGAAACACGCGCAATTCAGCTGGCCAAAGGGCTTGTGTTTCTTGGCATCGGCTATTTGGTGATTCTTGGCCTGGAAATGCAGGCAAGTGAGTTTTTGCTCAAACGCCTGTTCACTGATTTGATACTGGTTTTGGTGATTTTGTTCCAGCCGGAAATCCGCCACGCCCTGGAGAGCTTTGGGCGCAGCAGCAGCAGCCTGCCAAACCTGCGCATCTTCGGCCTGCGTGCGGAACAGCAGAAGCTGCGGGAGCAGGCGCAACAGACCATAAACGCCGTGTGCGAGGCCTGCCGCGACATGAGCGCGGAAAAAATCGGTTCCCTGCTGGTGATTGAACGCAGCACCATGCTGGGGGATGTGATTTCCTCCGGAACACTGGTGGATGCGGCACTTTCCTCCCAACTGCTGGAAAACATTTTTTACCCCAAATCCCCCCTGCATGACGGAGCGGCCGTTGTGAGGGAGGGGCGGCTGTATGCCGCCGGTTGCGTGCTGCCGTTGACGGATAACACTTCTTTACCGGGCGACCTGGGCACACGCCACCGCGCCGCCCTTGGCATGAGTGAACAGAGCGATGCGCTAGTGGTCGTAACCTCCGAAGAAACGGGGCAAATTTCCCTTGCTGTAAAGGGCGAGCTGCGGCGGGACTTGGACGGTAAGATGCTCTATAACAGCCTGACAGATGCGTTACTCCACCTGCCCGGCGGGCAGGAGAACAATAAGAGAAAGCGCCGTCTCTTTCAAAAAAAAGATAAGTAGGGGGACAGCAAATGAAAAACCGAGCATTCACCTTAAATAAATTGCTGCGCTCCAACCGTTTTGTGTTCTGCCTTTCGGTTTTATTTGCGCTGGTGATTTGGGTAGTGGTGATGATTCAATTCAGCGTGGAGGAAGATAAGCTGATTCCCGATGTAAAAATCACGATTGAGCAAAGCAATAACTTAAAAAGCATGGGGCTGGAGAACTTTAGCGGAGATTCGTTTACTGTGGATGTCACCGTACACGGGAAGCGCTATGTGCTCGCCTCCATTGACAAAGAGGATATTGTGGTGACAGCGCGCACCAACTATGTAGCCACCGCAGATACGCACACCCTGCGCTTGGAAAGCACAGTCCTGGATAAAGATTCCAATGTCAACATCACAGGCCTCTCACGGGACAGCATCCGTGTTTATTTTGATGTCCCCACAAACCGTGAGCTGGAGCTTAGCACCAAGGTGGTCGTGGCGGACGGGAAAAACATTGCTGCGGACGGCTATATTGTGGACTATGAGCGCCTTTCCACATCCACCGTCACCATTTCCGGACCGGAGCTGGCGGTAAACCGCGTCAGCAAGGCTGTAGCAATCGCCTACCTTGACCAGCCGATACGCGAAACCAAGTTGGCAGATACAGAAATCAACTTTTACGACAGTAACGGAGAACAGCAGCGCAGTTACATCACCGTTGCGGATGATTTGCATGTCACAATGACCATCCCCGTCTACAAGCGCGTAAAAATGCCGCTCACGGTGCAATTTAAAAATGCGCCTGCCAAATATGAATCTGAGCCGTTGCCTATGGTCTTCACCCCTGAGCAGGCAGAATTTGGCATCAGCGAGGATAAGCTGGAAACGCTGCAAAAAGTCAGCATTGGCACTATTGATTTTGCACAAATCCCAGCCGGAACAACGAAGACATTTAATTTCAACACCTCTGATCTTACGGATTTGAAGTTACTGGAGAGCCGCAAGCAATTTCGTGTGCAAATCAACACCGAGGGGATGAGCTCGCGCTATTTGCCTGTTTTAAACAACAATATTGTCATGCAAAATAGAGATGCTGCCATGCAGAATATGCCCAAGGGAACAGAGATTACCATCACGCAAGGAATTGATGAGGTGCGCGCAATCGGGCCCTCTGCTTCCGTGGCGGAGCTGGAGGAGGGGGATATCTTCGCGGACGTGGATTTGAACGTTAACACTCTGCAGGCGAAAACAGGCAGCTACGAAATCCCCGCGCGTCTATATGTAAAAGGGCATGATGACTGTTGGGTTTACGGCAACTTTACGGTGGAGCTGACCGTAACCGTGCCATAAATGTTGGGGGAATACAAGAAGCATGAGTTTTTTGGAATTATTTATCATCGCAATCGGCCTTTCCATGGACGCCCTGGCGGTATCCGTCAGCATTGGCTTGACCCTGCCGAAATCCACTCTGCCAAAGTCGTTGCTCGTTGGATTGTATTTCGGCGTGTTTCAGGGCGCCATGCCCCTGTTGGGTTACTTAATCGGCTCCGGTTTTGCCAAACAAATTACCGCGGTTGACCATTGGATTGCCTTTGTTCTGCTCGCCTTTATCGGTGCCAAAATGGTGAAAGAGAGCCTCGAAAAAGAAACGGACAAGCCCGCGCAGCTATCCCTGGGACCAAAGCGCATGCTTCCCCTCGCCGTGGCTACCAGTATTGATGCACTGGCCGTCGGCGTATCCTTTTCTTTTTTGCAGGTGAACATTTACTCCAGCGCGGGGTTAATTTGCGCCACAACTTTGCTGCTCAGCGCCGCCGGCGTAAAGGCGGGGAATTTCGTTGGAATAAAATTTAAGTCCAAAGCCGAGCTCTTTGGCGGCATTGTTTTGATTCTAATGGGCGTTAAGATTCTACTGGAGCACTTGGGTATTATTTCTTTTTGATACGATAGGGAAGCCTTTCCTTTTTCCAATAGCATCGAACCATTTTCGTTGCTATACTCTTTTCGATTCTCACTTTTTGTACTTTGTGTTGCAAAAAATAATTCGGGATAAAAAATAAATTAACTTATAGGAGTGATTTTATGAGTATTGTTGACACATTCGACAATCAAACTGAGGAAATTATTTCTCCTTCTCATACCTCCTCAGGTCTGAGTAATTTCCCCAAAGTTGCAGTAGTTACATTTCAAAGCAAAGTAATTAATGTCTTAAAAGAAAAATATCAGCCAGAAGATTTGACTTTTATGAATGCCGGCGGAGCAATTCCGGTTTACAAAATAGAGTATAAGCATAATGATATTGCTGTATATAAAACTCTGCCGGGAGGAGCGTTTTCAGTAGCTTTAATGGAAGAAATGCACGCGAAAGGATGCAAAAAATTTGTCTTCTTCGGCTCATGTGGTGTCTTAAATAAAGATATTGCCGAGCAAGCTTTGATTGTGCCTACCGCCGCATATCGTGATGAAGGTACGAGTTATCATTATGTTCCTTCCGCTGATTATATATCTGTAAAAACATCGAACCATCTCATCAATATTATGAAAGAATTGAGTCTACCTTTTATCAGCGGAAAAACATGGACAACCGATGCGTTTTA